>JAIOOZ010000136.1 GCA_021414185.1 Betaproteobacteria bacterium | reverse complement strand
CAAAGGTGCAACACCTGCGCTGACCGACGTGATCGCGGGCCAGGCTTCCCTTTATTTCACTTCGCCGATTGCCGCACAGCCGTATGTGCAATCGGGACGGCTGCGCCAGCTGGCGGTGACCAGCGCGCAGCGCTTTCCGCCACTGCCGGACGTGCCGACTGTCGCCGAGTCCGGCCTGCGCGATTACGAAATCGTCTCGTGGTGGGGCCTGCTGGCCCCGGCCGGAGTGCCGAAGGAGATCATCGCGCGCGTGCACGCCGAAGCCGTCAAGACGCTCAATACCGCGGAGATGAAGGAGCGGCTCGCAGGCCAGGGCGCGATGGTCGTCACCAACACCCCCGAGCAGTTCGCGGCGTATATCAAAAGCGAAATCGCCAACTGGGGCCGCATCGTCGCGGTCTCGGGCGCACGCTTGGATTAAAAAAAGCATTTGCCACAGAGGCCACAGAGATCACAGAGAAAATGCTTAAAACTGGAATCATTCACATTGCCTTGGTTTGTTTTTCCTCTGTGACCTCTGTGAACTCTGTGGCTTGTATTTGATTTTGATTGCATTCAACTGTGAGTAATTCGGGAGAGCGTGCGTGCTGCTTGGAAAAGGCATGATGATCAACTGGGCCGACGTGGCGCCGGAGCACCGCGCCGCCTATTACGAATGGCACAGCCGCGAGCACATGGTCGGGCGCGTGCGCATCGACGGGTTTCAGCGCGGACGGCGCTATCGCGCGGTGAACGCGCAGCGCGATTTTCTCAATTTTTACGAGGTCGACGACATCGCCGTGTTGACGGGGCCCGGCTATCTCGCCAAGGCCAACGCACCGAGCCCTCTCACGCAGCGCACCACGCCGTTCGTCAAAAACAGCGTGCGCGGCATGGCGCGGGTAAAAAAATCGCTGGGCATAGGCATCGGCGGCTATGCGCTGACGCTGCGTTTCGGTCCCGCCGACAACACAGCGGAAAAGCTCGAACGCCATCTCGACGGCGCGCTGACCAAGCTCGCGGAAATTCCCGAGATCGCCGGCGCGCATCTGCTCGTCGCGGACCCTG
>JAIOOZ010000205.1 GCA_021414185.1 Betaproteobacteria bacterium | reverse complement strand
CATCTCGGTCACGAGCATGCGGGGCGCGTCGAGGTGTGAAATTGCATTTGCATAGTAGCCGAGGGTTTCAAGCTGTTCCGGCGCTGGCCGAAACAGCCCGTCCTCTTCCAGTACGATTCGGCGCAGGATCAGCATGCGCAGGCCGACGCCGAAGGCGTAATCCTGATCATGGCGCGGAATATAGAGATGCGCTCCTCGGGCTTCCAGTTCGCGCATGCGGACATGGGCCGCCGCCTTCAGTTCCAGTTCGCTCATGGCATGCGCCGGATCCCGCACCAGAATGCTGGCCACCAGCGAGACTGGCAGCACGGGAATCACGCGGCCGATGGCGTCCATCAGCCTTGCGGCAACTATTCCGACCTCGTCGCGTCGTTGCGCGTCACTCAGTGACGGAAAATGCACGCCGCGTTCGCGCGCGTAGGCGCGTACCGAAAACGGCGTACCGAAATTCACGCAGGCATAGCCGAAGCGATGCCATCCTCCCCTGGCTATCTGCACCAGGTTGTGAAGAAAGAATCCGGCGGTAATGCCCAGACCGCGCAAGCGCCCCGGACGCGGCGCTTCCGGATGCAGCTTGAGCAACTGGCTGCGGTCCTCCAGCACGCGGTCGTAATTGAGCCCGACCGGGATGAACACCAGATCCCGCCGACCATCCGCTTCGCGTTCGTCGAAAGTCTTCAGCATGTAGTCGAGCAGGCCGAATTTCGGCGAACGCAGCCGGCCATCCACGGTCAGTCCGCCCTCGGGAAACACCGCTTGGGTGACGCCGGCCTCGGAGGCCATCTGCACATAGCGCGAGAGAACCGTGCGATAAAGCGGATCGCCGGAATTGCGCCTGACAAAGTAGGCACCCATGGCGCGGATCAATTGCTGCAGCGGCCAGATCCGCGCCCATTCGCCCACCGCGAAAGAGAGTGTGGCGTGTTCCGCGGCAAGAAAGGCCACCAGGACGTAATCCATGTTGCTGCGGTGATTGATGACGAATACGATGGTGGACTTCGGATCAATCCTGGCCAGTGCCGCCTCGTCGACGAAACCGATACGCACGCGGTAAAGTGCCCGCGCCGCCGCGCGCGCCAAGGCATACCCGACGCGGTAGTAAATATAGGCATTGAACGAGGGCACAATTTCGCGCGCATAGCGGTCGATGCGCCGCCATATCTCTCCCAGCGCCTCGTTGCCGGCAACCGCATGGGCCGCGGCGGCGGCCTGCACCTTGGGGTCATGAAACAACCGATCGATCAGCACCTGTCGGCGGGTCAGCTTGAAGGAGGGCAACTCGATGCGGAGTCTCCCGCCGATCTGGTGCAGCACCAACTTGATACGGCGCCGGAAGAACCAGCGCATCCCCGGCGCCAGCAACAGCACCAGCACCGCCCAACCGGCAAAGCCGGCCAGGATGAGGAATGCCCACAACGGTAGTACAACCGCCTCGCCCATCCGTCACCCCCGCCTCCGCCCAGCCTGTTTTGAAACGAACGCCCACGCCGTCCGTCACGATGATAGCAGTCGTGAATTCCGGCGGACATTTTTCATCTTCCGCGTCAGGCATCAACCCGATCACATATCCCTTAAGTTCTACCCCATACAAAGCCGAAGGGCTCCCGAACTTAGAACAAACGTCAAGAAACCGGAGGTAAATCCTTTTTAGAAGAAAGGGATACAATGTACTTTCTCAACTGATTCTAGGCGTCATGAGCGTGCATATCCTCCCCGAAACGGTCCGCAGGATTCTCGACCCACGCAGTCCGCGCCTCGAAATCGTGCAGCTTCTCAAAGACCTGTCGGATACGGAGAAGACCGACCTGATCTTGCGCCTTGCCGAGACAGCGCAACGGCAGACCCGGTTTGTCGACCTCGCCAACACGGTTTCCGACAGTTTGTCCCTCGATGTCCTGTTTCCCCGGTTGATGGAGGTCATGACGGAGACGCTCGGCGCGGACCGCAGTTCCCTGTTCCTCCATGACCCGGAAACGAACGAGTTGTTCTCCCGCGTGATGCAGGGCAGCGTCATCGGCGAAGTTCGCTTTGCTGCGACACTGGGCATCGCCGGCGCGGTATTTGCCAGCGGCGAGGGACGGATAATCGCCGACGCCTACGCCGACCCCTTGTTCAATCGCGAAGTAGACCAGCGCTCCGGTTATCGCACGCGCAACATCCTTTGCGTTCCCATACGCAACAGAAAGCACGAGGTTATCGGCATCACGCAGGCGCTCAACAAGCACAACGGAGATTTCTGCACCGAGGACCTGCATCTGCTCGAGGCACTATCGCATCAGGCAGCCGCCGCCCTGGAAAACGCGCAGATATTCGAGAAGACCGAGCGGGCGCAGCGCGAGGAGGCCTTGCTGCTCGAGGTCGTGAGTTCCATCGCTTCGGAGATAGTCCTGGAGCCGCTGCTGCAAAAGATCATCGACGCGGCAACCCTGCTGCTCGATGCCGATCGTGGATCGCTGTTTCTTTATGACCCGGCCCGCGATGAACTCTTTTCCCAGGTCGCCGGCGGAGCCACTATCCAGGAAATACGGTTTCCCAGCGATGCGGGGATCGCCGGCGAGTGCTTCACCGCCGTGGCGCCGATCAACATCCCCGACGCTTACGCGGATGCGCGATTCAATCCAGAGGTCGACAAGCATACCGGCTACAAGACCAACAACATGCTGCCCGCAACTACAACGAAGGCATCCTGCGCAGCATGAGCAATGGCGTGGTGACAATGGACGCGTCGTGGAACATTACCAAGGTGAATCAGGCTGCCACCCGGATCCTGCGCCAGTCCGGGCAGAAACTGGAAGGCAAGACCGCACAGGAAGTCCTCGGCACGCGAAATGCCTGGATTCTGAACAGCCTGGGGAAAGTTCGCTCATCGGGCGAAACCGACATTACCGTGGATGCCGACTTGCTACTCGAGGACCACACGTCGGTGTCGATCAATCTCACGGCCGTGCCGCTGGTGACAACTCGCGACCAGCCGATGGGCTATATGCTGGTAATCGAGGACATCACCCGGGAAAAGCGCCTGCGCAACACGATGTCGCGCTACATGAGCAAGGCCGTGGTTGACCAGCTCCTGGAAAGCGGCGACGCGACGCTGTCCGGGGTCGACCGCGAAGTCAGCGTGCTGTTTTCGGATATCAGGGGTTTTACCTCGATCTCCGAGCGTCTCGGCGCCCGCGAAACCATTGTCATGCTTAACGAATATTTTACCGACATGGTCGACATCGTTTTTGCCCACAACGGAATACTGGACAAATACATCGGTGACATGATCATGGCGGTATTCGGGTCCGTGATGGCCGGGGACAGCGACGCCGACGACGCCGTGGAAGTAGGGAACCGGATGATGACGGGCCTGCGCCTGCTGAACCAGCGCCGGGTAAACACGGGCCGCGAGCCAATTCACATTGGCGTCGGCGTCAGCACCGGGCATGTGGTGGTGGGCAACATCGGTTCGCCCAAGCGCCTCGAATACACCGTTATCGGAGACCGGGTGAACCTGGCGGAACGCCTGGAATCCGCCAACAAGTACTACGGCACCAGCGTCCTGTTGTGCCAGTTCACGGCGGCCAAGCTGAAGCGGCCGGCGCTCTTGCGGGAAATCGACCTGATACGCGTTCGCGGATCAACCCAGCCCTTTTCCGTATTTGAAGCGCTCGATCACCACACCGAAAAGAGCTTTTCAATGCGCGACGAAGTGCTGCAGGCTTACGCCGAGGGTCTGCGACTGTACCGGCAGCGCGATTGGGTGCAAGCCGCAACGTGCTTCCATGCGGCGTCGAACGCCAATCCGGGGGACAAGCCATCGAGCCTGTTTTTGGAACGTTGCCGGCAATACATCGAGACGCCGCCGCCGGAAGGCTGGGATGGCGTCTGGGCAATGGGACACCACTGACACGTGATCGCGGCGACACCGCAGGATTGCCTGCCGCGACTTCAGTCTTCGCTGAATCCAAAGCGTTCGACAAAACCCTGGGGGTCCACGGCCGGGCCCTTGAAATCCGCCTGCATGTAGTCGCAGCCCAGTTCCTTGAGCCGCGCAGCAGCCGCCTCGTCGGCGACCCCGACGGCCACGACCGCAAGTCTCAAGAAGTGCGCAAGCTCGATGATCGACTGGAGAATCCGTTCCGACTTCGCCTCGCCGGCCAGGTCGCGCGATGACGACACATCGATCTTGATTTCCTGAAACGGTAGGGTTGCCAGCAAGAACAGGGATGAAAGCGCCATTCCCGCATCATCGATCGACAACTTCACGCCAAGTTCCTTGAGCCGGCCAAGCGTCTCTCTTGCGATCGCCTCTTCGCCCAATACGGACGTCTCTCCGATCTCCAGAATGAGACTGCCGGGCCGTCTGCTCCAGGTGCCCAGCGCACGCTGAACCACGTCGGGAAGTTCAGTGTGCAGCAGCGCTCGCGCCGGAAGCTTGACTCCAATACGCAGATCAAGACCGGCGCTATAACGTAGTTCCGAGATATTGCGCAGGGCACGATTCAGTATCGACGAAAGCAGGTCGGGAACTATCCCCGCTGATTCGGCCGCAGCGAACGCCTCTTCGGAGGACACCATGCCGAGCGACGGATCGCTCCAGCACAGCAGGCTTTCGGCGCCCATGACCTGGCCCAGGCGAAGGTCGTATTGCGGCTGAAACAACAGCTCCAGGGCATCTTCCGCGACAGCGGTACGCAGGCGGTTCTCATACAACAGCTTCGACGCCGCCGGATTCTCCTGGTTTTCCTCGTATTCGGCGACGCGTCCAGGCAAGTCACGCGCAAGGGTGCAGGCGCTCTTCGCTCGTTGCAGCAAAACCTCCACTTGATCTCCGTCGGCGGGGCACATCGCAATACCGATCGCCGGACTGGCGGAGATTTCCTCGTCGCCGATCCAGAACGGTGCATTCATCGCGCGCAACGACTTCTTCGCCGCCAGCAGGGCGACGCCCGGCCCTTCCACGGTTGACAGGACAAAGGCGAAATCGTCCCTTCCCATTTCGCCTACAAGATCGCCCGGACGAAGCACATCGGCCCGCAGCGATGCGCCGACGCGGCCGCGTACGGCATCACCCACGTGGTAACCCCACACGGCGTCGATCCGGCTGATTACTCCGCATTCGATAAGCAACACCGCAAGATTCCCGCCATCGGCGCGTCGCTCTTCGAGCTTGCCGCGCAGCGCGTCGAGAAACGGAATTGCCTCGCCAGCCTGGAAATCCTGAGCCGAGGACCCACCCGCAGACTCGGGGTCGCTCACAGGAACAACTCGCGCGGGTCTATCTTGACGGAGTCGTACTCGAGTGAACGCAGTATCCGGTAAGGCTCGTCCGGCTTGAACTTGTGTTCCTTCATCAGATCCATCATCTTGTAGGGCACGTATGGATTGCCTTTGGCATCCTTGACGATCATGATGCGCGGTTGCATTCGACGCACCAGGTTCTGGGCGATCACGACCGCGACTTCGCCGCTGTTCAGCTCGACGACACTGCCTATCGGGAAAACGCCGACGCACTGAATGAACTGTTCCACGAGCGCCGGATGGAACTGCTTCCCGCGCCCCTTGTAAATGATGTTGAGCGCATTGGCGGGAGACATGTTCTCGCCGAAAGGCTGAGGTGCGGTAAGCGTGTCGTATGCATCCACGATACCCGCGATCAAGCCGTAAAAGGCGATTGCAGTTCCGCGCAAACCGCGCGGATAGCCACTTCCGTCGAAGCGCTCATGATGCAG
>JAIOOZ010000204.1 GCA_021414185.1 Betaproteobacteria bacterium | reverse complement strand
TTTTGGCGGATGCAGCGGTCATGCTTTGTCCTTTTCAATGACAAATTAAAATAAGATCTTAAAAACCATTAGCCACAGAGGACACAGAGAACACAGAGTTAAAAACGAACCTTGCTTTCTTGTGATTTTGACTTTCCTCTGTGTCCTCTGTGGCTATGAACTTGCCCTAGTCAAACTTGACGTTGTTCTCTTTGATGATGCGCGCCCAGCGCTGCAGCTCGCTGCTCACGAACGCCTGGAATTCTTCCGGCGATTTGCTCGGCGTCAGCGGCACGCCGGCCTTGGCGAACGCCTCCTGCACCTGCGGGCGCTGCAGGACCTGGGTGGTCGCTGCCGCAAGTTTGTCGATGATCGCGCGCGGCGTTTTTACCGGCACGAAGAATCCGTTCCAGTTGACGCTTCCCATGCCGGGAAAACCCGCTTCGGCCATGGTCGGCACATCGGGCAGGTCCGGCAGCCGTGTCTTGGCGGTCGTGACGAACGCTTTCATGCGCCCCGCCTTGACCTGCGGCGTGACCGTCGCGGCGTTGAGGAACGATGCGTGAATTTCGCCGGCGATCACCGGTGCGAACGAAGAGCCCGCGCCTTTCGACGGCACGTTCACCATCTGGATGCCCGCTTTGGACATGAACTCCAGCATGTCGAGATGCGAATAGGCGCCGATCGGGTTGGAGTAATTGAGCTGGCCGGGGCGCGCCTTCGCGTAATCGATGAATTCCTTCATATTGTTGGGCGGAAAATTGCTGCCTGCAACGAGCAGGTTGGGCACGGACGCGAGCAGCGACACGCCGATCAACTCTTTCGACGAGTCGTACTTGAGTGTCTTCGCGAATGCGACCGGATTGATTGCGCCGGTCGACACGTTGTTAATGACCACCGTGTAGCCATCCGGCAAAGACTTCGCCGCCATCTCGACGCCGATATTGCCGGATGCGCCCGCGCGGTTGTCGACAACGAACTGCTGTCCCAGCACGTCGGCAAGCCCCTGCGCCATGATGCGCGCGACGATGTCCGTCGCCCCGCCCGGCGCGAAGGGCACGATCAGCCGCACGGGTTTGCTGGGCCAATTCGCCGCCGGACTGTCAGCCGCCTGCACGACGCCTGCACCCAGTGCGCACAACGCTGCACCCACACAAAAAGTTCTGCGATAAAACATGATTCCTCCTCCTGCCAGTAATACTTAAGGGCAGCCCGTGCCCCTGTTTTTTATTCGGGCTTGAGGTTCGCGAGCCGGATGGCCTGCGTGAAACGCGTGTATTCCTCGGCGACGAAGCGCTGGAATTCGGCGGGCGTATTGGCGACCGGGTCCGCGCCCTGGCGTTCGAACAGTTCGCGCGTGGCCGTCACGTTGATGACCCTCGTAAGCGTCGCCTGCAATTTATCGAGTATGGGCCGGGGCGTTTTCGCCGGCGCCATCAACCCCATCCAGCCGCTCGACAGATAACCGGGCACGCCGGATTCGATCACCGTCGGCAGATCAGGCATCAGCGGCGAGCGCTTGTCACCCGCGGTCGCCAGCGCGCGCAGGCGGCCCGCGCGCGCGTGGCTCAATACAGCGGGTGCCGGCGTGATCGTCACCTGTGATTCATTGCCGATCAGCGCGGTGACGGACGCACCGCCGCCCTTGTAAGGAACATGCACGACGTCGATGCCGGCCATGTGAGTGAACAGCACGCAGGCGAGATGGCTTTGCGACGCCGAACCTGCGTTCGCCATATTGAGCTTGCCGGGGTTCGCTTTCGCGTAGGCGATGAGCTCCTTCACGCTTTTCACCGGCAGCGTCGGATGCACCACCAGCACGTTCTGCGTGATCGCGAACAGCGAGATGTAGGCAAAATCCTTGATCGGGTCGTAGTTGAGTTTCTTGAACGTCTGCGGCGAAATAACCGCGGTGCCGGTGGCCACCGCAAACAGCGTGTGCCCGTCGGGCGCCGCATGCGCGACGACTTCGGCCGCCAGCGTGCCGCCGGCGCCGGCGCGAGTGTCGGCGACGATCTGCTGGCCGAGCTCCTCGCCCATGCGGGCCGCCAATATGCGGCTCACGTTGTCGACCGAAGCGCCGGGATTCTGCGGCACCATCAGGCGGATGGGGCGCGTGGGATAACCCGCTTCGCGCTGCGCCGCGTAGGCGCCCGGCCAAACGGCGCACAGACTCAACAACAAAAGTATTCGCTTGCCAAGCACTGCGGGTTCTCCT
>JAIOOZ010000203.1 GCA_021414185.1 Betaproteobacteria bacterium | reverse complement strand
GCCAGAGCGATAAATTCTTTCAGCGTCTGCGCGGGAACCGCGGGGTTGATGACCAGCACCTGCGGCGCGGTGGCGATCAGCGTGATCGGCGTGAAGTCTTTGATCGGATCGTACGGCACGTGGCGCAGCACGTGCACATTGATCGTGTGCGGCGAATCACCGATCAGCAGCGTGTAGCCGTCGGGAGTCGCCTTGGCGACGATTTCGCGCCCGAGCGAGCCCGCTGCGCCGGGGCGGTTGTCGATGACGAACTGCTGGCCGAGCGTTTCGCTGAGTTTCTGACTGAGTATGCGCGCGACGGCATCGGAAGAACCACCGGGCGAGTAAGGAACGATGATGCGGACGGGACGCACCGGGTAATTCGTGCTGATGGCACGGTCTTGCGCGGTGGCGTCCGCGGCAAGCAGAAACAGGCTGCAGAGAGCGCTGATGCTGATGAAGCGGGGAAGCATCAGGCGGCCGTCGGCTGCAAGCCGCCATGAAATCCGTTCACGGCAGGCCCGCGGCCTTGGCAGCGACTTCGGTTTGATAGGCCTGCACTGCTTTGTTGACGATCTCAGTCCACGCGGACTCGCCGGCGGCCATGCGTGAGTCCTGGGCGTGCACGTTCACGACCAGCGGAGCCGCGAGCCCGGATATTTCCAGGTTGGTCGTGATGTCGGCATTCAGCGTTATGGCCCAGAAGCCGGGTTGGAACCATGACCAGAACTGCTTGATACGGACATCCATTACCAGCGGCGACTTTCCGGCTTCGGCCGCGTCACCGGCGACCCGATAGCCGGCCTTTCTCAATCCCGCGGTCAGATTCTCCCGCACTATCCCGATCACGGTCTGGCCGTCTTCGAGGAGGATGTCGCCCAGCGCCTTGCCGAAGGAATTGCGCTTGCGGCCGATCGCGCGGGCTTTGACTTCGGCAGTCGCCTGCGCGGCGCCTTCAAAACCCAGCGATGGAATGTTGGGTTCGTTGGGAGCTTCCTCGAACCTGCGCTCGTCGACGATCGAGCGAATCAGGACCGCGCGTTCCTTGGTCACCGGTGTGGCGGCCGGCGATGCCGCAGGACTGGCGATCTTGAGTTCGCTGCGGCTGGTGGCGCAGCCGGCCAATGCTGCAGACAGCGCGACGATCAGAATTCCCGCTACGTTGGATATGCGCATGTATCTCTCCCTGTTTGTGAGTTCTCAATCCTCCGGCCCGGTCTTTTAAAATGCTTGCCAGGAATCCGGGGGGGATTAATCAGTCCTGCCGTTAGAACCCGGCGGAATGCTGAAATGCCGTGCGACCCGGATTCAATGGTATTCCTCCGGCATATTCAAATCAATCCAGCTTCGCCCCCGACTCTTTTACGACCTTCGCCCATTTGACAATTTCTGCGCGCACGTACTGGGCGAACTGGTCGGGCGATTTGATCGAAGGCTCGGCGCCCAGTGCGGTGAGTTTTTCCTTGAGTTCGGGCGCGGTGATGGCGTTGCTGATCTCGGTATTGAGTCTGGCGACCATTTCTTTCGGCAGTGCAGCCGGGCCGAACACGCCGTACCAGGATGTGACGTCGAAACCTGCCAGTCCAGCTTCCGCGACGGTCGGAATCTGCGGCAGCAATGGCGAACGCGTCGCGCCGGTCAGCGCGATGGCGCGCAGCTTGCCGGACTGCACGTGCGGCATCGCAATCGGAAAGCCCATGGACGCGAGTTGCAGTTGTCCGGCAAGCAGATCGCCGAGCACCTGTCCGGCGCCTTTGTACGGGATGTGCGTCATTTTCACGCCGGCCATGGTGTCGAACAGTTCGAGCGCCAGATGGTTAGGCGAGCCGTTGCCGGCAGAACCGAAATTGAGTTGGCCGGGTTTTGACTTGGCGAGAGCAATCAGTTCTTTGACCGACTTCGCGGGCAGCGACGGATGCAGCACTATCAGGCTGGGAAACGATGCGACTTCGGCGATTGCCGACAAGTCTTTCACCATGTCGTAACCGAGCTTCGCGTAAAGGCTCGCGCCTATCGCATGCGGCACGCCGCCCATCAGCAGCGTATAGCCATCGGGCGACGCCTTCGCGACCTGTTCGGCGCCGATGTTGCCGCCCGCGCCGACGCGGTTTTCGATCACGACCGGCTGGCCCATGCGCTCGGTGATTTTCTGGCCGACGATGCGCGCCAGCACGTCGGTCGCGCCGCCGGGAGAGAAGGGGGCGACAAGGCGGATCGGCTTGTTCGGATAGTCTTGCGCAATGGCCGCACCGGCCAACAGTATGGCAAACGGAACCAGGCCTGATTTTGTAACGGCGGTCATGTATCCTCCGGCGTGACGTTTCGCGATTCTGCGCGCGATGCTCGCGTCATTGTGCCAAAAGGCCGCGCGAATTGACACCGCTTTGATGCCGCCGGCAATCGGGTAGAATCCGTGAGCATTTTCGCGGGAGATATCGTGGTCAACGCGGCAATTATCGGGCTCGGCTGGTGGGGCAAGAACATCGTCAAGGCGGTGCAGGGCAAGAGCGCGCAGTTGAAATTCGTGCGTGGCGTAACGAAGGAAATCGCAGAGACGCGGGAGTTCGCCAACGAGCACGGCATCCCGCTCAGCGCCGAACTCGACGAAGTGCTTGCCGATCCCAGGATCGAAGCCGTGGTGCTGGCGACACCGCACTCGTTGCATGCGGACCAGATAGTCGCGGCGGCGCGGGCTGGAAAGCACGTCTTTTGCGAAAAACCTCTGTCGTTGAAGCGTGCGGATGCCGAGCGCGCGGTGCAAGCCTGCCTCGATGCGAAGCGCGTGATTGGGGTCGGGCAGAACAAACGTTTCTGGCCGGCGATGACGGCATTGCGTGGCGTGGTGGCCAGCGGCGATCTCGGCGAAGTCATGCATATCGAAGGCCATTACAGCAACGAGAATTCGAGCAACTTCTTCGCGGGCTGGCGCGACAAGCCCGAGGAAACGCCGGGCGCGGGAATGACCGGCACCGGCATCCACATACTCGACGCGTTCGTCAGCATGGCCGGCCCGGTCGCTGAAGTCAGCGCGCGGTTCGCCAGCATGCGCGGCGGACACGATCCGCGCGACACGATTTCCGTCCTGTTCCGCTTCAAAAACGGCATGAGCGGCACGCTCGGCGCAGTGCGCCCGTCGCCGTTTTACTGGCGCGTGCACGCGTTTGGCGACAAGGGTTCGGCGGAAGCGCTGGGTGAAACCGAACTGGTGGTGCGCCGTTCGGGCGCACCCATAGAGCGCAAAGTGTGTCCGGCCATCGATTCGCTGCGTGCCGAATTCGATGCGTTCGCGCAGGCGGTCGCCGGCGGCGCGCCGTACCCGATCACGCCCGCAGAAATGACGGCGACCATAGCGGCGTTCGAAGGCATTATTGATTCCATTGCAAGCAGCAAACCCGTGGCGATTTCCTGATATCCATGCAGGAATCCGCGCGCGCCGGGCACGCATATCCGTAGTGAAGTCGTAAAATGGGAAAAAGTCGTCAAAGCATGCGGCGCCAAGGTAGACTAGCGGCTGCACGCCTGCATCCAACAGCGAAATCCACACCATGAGTGATCACCACGCGGCGAACCGCCGCGAAGACCTGCGTTTTATTACCGGCAGCGGACGTTATACCGCCGACACCAATTTGCCAGGTCAGTTGTATGCCGCGTTTCTGCGCGCCGACCGCGCGCATGCCGAAATCGTTGCCATCGATGCCAAGCCCGCGCTCAAGCGTCCGGGCGTGGTGGCCGTATTCACCGGTGCAGACGCAGTCGCCGCCCATTACACGCAATTCCCCAATTTGATGGCGCTGACCGGGCGCAACGGCGGGCAGATATTGAAGCCCGAGCGGCCGGTGCTCGCGACCGACAAGGTGCGTTACGTCGGCGAAACTATTGCGATGGTGGTGGCGGAGTCGCCGCTGGCGGCGCAGGACGCGCTGGATGCTATTGAAATCGAATACCGCGATTTGGCTGCGGCAGTCACTTTCGAAGACGCGCTGGCGCCGGGAGCGCCGCAATTGCATGCCAACGTTCCCGGCAACCTGTGCTTTGAATGGGAAACGGGCGATGCCGCCGCGGTCGAAAAGGCTTTTGCGAAGGCCGCGCATATTGCGCGCCTGAAAATGGTGACGACACGGGTCGCGCCGAACCCGATGGAGCCGCGTGCCTGTGTTGTGAATTACGACGCGGCCAGCGAGAGCTACGATATTTACACGCCGTCGCAGGGCATGATGATGCTGCGCAAGCAGTTCGGCATGCTCACCGGCGTGCCGGAAGAAAAGCTGCGCGTGCACACGCGCGACGTTGGAGGCAGTTTCGGCCAGCGCAGCGGGGTGTACCCCGAGCACGGCGCGCAGATGATAGCGGCAAAGAAACTCGGCCGGCCGGTGAAATGGGTGGGCTCGCGGGCTGAAGGCTTCATGTCGGACGCGCATGGACGCGGCATCGAAATCGCCGGCGAACTGGCGCTGGACCGAGACGGTAAATTTCTGGCGGCGCGTTACGATTTCCTGTGCGACATGGGCGCGTATCTCACGCCGACCGGTTCGATCAGCCATTTGCGCAATCCGGCAACGCTGATGACGGGTGTTTACAACACGCCCGCGCTCTACGGCAGCTTCAAAGTGGTGCTGACGAACACGGTGCCGATAGCGGCGTACCGCGGCGCCGGGCGGCCCGATATCGCGTATGCGGTCGAGCGGCTGGTCGATCGCGCCGCCGACGAGATGAAAATCGACCGCACCGAACTGCGGCGGCGCAATTTCATTCCGCCCGGGGCATTTCCATATAAGACGCCGACGGCAAGCGTATATGAGCCTTCCGATTTTGCGGGATGCATGGACCAGGCGCTCAAGACCGCGGACTGGGCGGGTTTCGAAAAACGGCGCGCCGCTGCGGTGAAACGCGGCAAGCTGCGCGGCATGGGGCTTTCGACCATCATCGAAGCGACCGGCGCCGGCGTGTTCCCCAAAGACCAGGTCGCCATCGAAGTGGATGCCGCCGGCAAATTGACCGTGTTCACCGTGAGCATGTCGTCGGGGCAGGGCCACGAGACGACTTTCACGTCGGTGGTCGCCGATACGCTGGGCCTGCCGCACGAAGCGGTGACTTTGCGTGAATGCGATCCCGGCCACGCTCTTGTCGGCAACCATACCGGTGGCTCGCGCTCGATGGCGGGTGTCGGCAGTGTTTGCAAAATCGCCGCCGAGAAACTGATCGAGCAGGCGAAGCCGCTGGCGGCCGAGGAGCTTGAACTTGAGCCTTCGCAAGTCGATTACGGCAAAGGCGCGTTCAGCTCGCGCGACGGCGAGAAGTCGATCAGTTTCGAGCAGCTCGCGAAAAAACTCGCGGGCCGCCATCCGCACCCGATGAATACGCTCGCCGAAGCGACGGTCGGCTCGACCTGTCCCAATGGCTGCCACATCGCCGAAGTCGAAATCGATCCGGACACCGGGGTGACGGAAATCGCCTCTTACGTAGCGGTTGACGACAGCGGCGTCGTCATCAATCACCAGATCGTCGAAGGCCAGGTGCACGGCGGCGTTACGCAGGGCGCCGGGCAGATGTTTTACGAACATGTCATCTA
>JAIOOZ010000202.1 GCA_021414185.1 Betaproteobacteria bacterium | reverse complement strand
CTAGTGCAAAGCCGACAGCGCTTTGCTGGCCAGATCGCGGTACAGCACTTCCGGATCCAGCTTGATGCCGCCTTCCCAGGTCACCGTGTTTTCGACCGGGTCGACTTCAACCCGGTTGAACGTGTCGATGTCGCACAACATCCGGAAATACTTGGTGTGCACGAGATCGCCCAGGTAGACGTGGCCTTCCAGCCCGTCGTTGAAGCGCAACCATAAAGTATAGTTGTCCTCGGCCCGGCATTCAGTGATGGTATGCATACGGCGTCTGTTTCTGGGGTATCTCTTGGCTAGTAAGCTTAATCCCAACTGAGCGCGCCTCCCGTTTGATATTCAATTACACGTGTTTCGAAGAAATTGCGTTCCTTCTTGAGGTCGATCATTTCCGACATCCACGGAAACGGGTTGGTCGCGCCGTCGAACATCTGGTCGAGCCCGATCTGCTGGCAGCGGCGGTTGGCGATGTAGCGCAGGTATTCCTTGAACATCGGCGCGTTCAAGCCAAGCACGCCGCGCGGCATGGTGTCTTCAGCGTAGCGGTACTCGAGATCGACCGCTTTCCTCATGATGTCGTGGATCTCGGCGCGGAATTCCGTCGTCCACAGGTGCGGGTTTTCCATCTTGATCGTGTTGATGAGGTCGATGCCGAAATTGCAATGCATCGATTCGTCGCGCAGGATGTACTGGTACTGCTCGGCGGCGCCCGTCATCTTGTTCTGGCGGCCAAGCGCGAGGATTTGCGTGAAGCCGACATAGAAGAACAGCCCTTCCATGACGCACGCGAACACGATCAGGCTCTTCAGGAGGTCCTGGTCGCTCTGCTGGGTGCCGGTCTTGAAGTTGGGATTGGTCAGCGTGTCGATGAACGGAATCAGGAACTCGTCCTTCTCGCGTATCGCGGCGATTTCGTGGTACGCGTTGAACACCTCGCCCTCGTCGAGCCCCAGGCTTTCGACGATGTACTGGTAGGCGTGCGTGTGGATCGCCTCTTCAAACGCCTGGCGCAGCAGGTACTGGCGGCATTCCGGTGCCGTGATATGGCGGTAGGTGCCGAGCACAATATTGTTCGCGGCGAGCGAATCGGCGGTGACGAAAAAACCGAGATTGCGCTTGACGAGGCGGCGCTCGTCTTCGGTCAGCCCGTTAGGGTCTTTCCACAGCGCGATGTCGCGGCTCATCTGGATTTCCTGCGGCATCCAGTGGTTGGCGCAGGCGGACAGGTATTTTTCCCACGCCCATTTGTATTTGAACGGCACCAGCTGGTTGACGTCGGTCTGGCCGTTGATGATGCGTTTGTCGGCGACGTTGACGCGCCGCATCTGCGCCGGCGCCGTCGGCGCCAATGCCGCCAGTGCGGCGGCAGGGTCGCTCGGTAACGCGCCGGCTTGCGGCACGGCGCCCGTCATCTGCAATCCAGCCGCAGCGAGGCCGCTCCCGGGCGGCGTATTTTCTTCAAATTGCAACATGTGTAGCTCCTTTATTGATTTTGTGGGTGGACGACGATCAACAGCTGACGTGCCCTTTATCTGTGTTGTGGGTGGGCCCGTTTGGTTGCTCTGTGTCTGACCTTTTCAATGATTATCGGGTCTGCCGCTATTGGCAGGATTCGCATTCCGGGTTGTAGTTTCGGCCGTGCGCGATAAACGCGCACTTAACGTTTAAACGGCAAACGTTAGCCTGCACTGCAATCCTCGCGTGGGTCATTGACATGACTCACACTCGGGATTGTCAATAGAGCAGAACTTGGCGTCGGTCGCCGGTGCGGCATCCACGCCGCCGCTGGTCGGCACCGCGTTGAGCGCGCCGGTCTTGCCGGTGGATTTCTCCACGTGCGTCGCACCCATCGTGCGCAGGTAGTAAGTCGTCTTCAGGCCGCGCAGCCAGGCAAGCTTGTAGGTCTCGTCGAGCTTCTTGCCGGATGCGCCCGCCATGTAGATGTTGAGCGACTGCGACTGGTCGATCCACTTCTGCCGCCGCGCC
>JAIOOZ010000373.1 GCA_021414185.1 Betaproteobacteria bacterium | reverse complement strand
TGGCGGCCAACCTGTTCGCCGATGCGGTGCGCGACGCCTTTGATCCAAGGTCATCGGCATGAGCGCCATCCGCTGGGCCGCCCCGAGGATGGCGCAGTCAATCATGTCGAGCGGGCGCAGCCCGCGAACCAACGTCACCCCGTCCCCCGGGGCGCGGGTTGGGGGGACGGTGGTGCCTTGATCCTGTCGGTGAACGACCTCACGATCCATATCGGCGCCGCGCGTCCGGTCGATGGCATCTCTTTCGACATCGCGGCCGGCGAGTGCTTCGCGCTGCTCGGCGAATCGGGTTGCGGCAAGTCGATGACGGCGCTGGGCATCATGCGCCTGCTGCCGGCGGCGGCGCAGGTCGTCAACGGCGGCGTCGGCTTCGAGGGTGGCGACCTGCTGGCGCTGCCCGAGTCCGGCATGCGCGAGGTGCGTGGCGGCGGCATCGGGATGATCTTCCAGGAGCCGGCCACCAGCCTCAACCCTGTGCTCACCGTGGGACGGCAGATCGTCGAGGCGCTGGAACTGCACTCGACGCTGGGGAGCGAGGCGGCGCGCGCGCGCGCCGAAGAACTGCTCGACCAGGTCGGCATTCCCGATCCGAAACGGCGGCTCGACGAGTATCCCTTCCAGCTTTCGGGCGGCCTGCGCCAGCGGGTAATGATCGCCATCGCGCTGGCCGGCGCACCGCGCCTGCTGATCGCCGACGAGCCGACCACGGCGCTCGACGTCACGATCCAGGCGCAGGTGCTCGACCTGCTCGACGACTTGCGGCGCAAGCAGGGCATGGCACTGCTGCTGATCACGCACGACCTCGGCGTGGTGGCGCGCATGGCGGACCGCGTCGGCGTCATGTACGCGGGGCAACTGGTGGAGGAGGCCCCGCGCGGGCAATTCTTCAGCAGGCCGGCCCATCCTTACTCGGTGCGCTTGTTCGCCGCGCTGCCCGACGCCGAAAGGCGCGGCGGGCGGCTGGCGACCATTCCCGGCAGCGTACCGCCGGCGGACGCACGGCATGAAGGCTGCCGCTTCGTCGATCGCTGCGGCGAAGCCATGCCGGTGTGTCGCACGGAATTGCCGCCGTGGCGCGACGTCGACGCCCGGCAGCGCGTGCGCTGCCACTTGCCGGACGCCGCGCCCGCGGTGGCAGGGGGAGAAGTCGGCGCCGGTGATGCGGCGATTGCGGAGACCTCGAAGCCGCTGCTGGCGGTCCGCGACCTCGAGGTGCATTTCCCGATCCGGCGCGGCATCCTGCAACGCGTCGTCGGCGCCGTGCGCGCGGTCGACGGCATGTCGCTGCAACTGATGCCGGGGCGTACCCTGGCGCTGGTCGGCGAGTCGGGCTGCGGCAAGACCACCGCCGGCAAGGCCATGCTGCAACTGATCCGGCCCACGGCGGGCAGCGTGCTGCTGGACGGTGTCGAGCTGACCACGCGCTCGACCGGCGAATTGCGGCCGCTGCGGGCGAAAATGCAGATGGTGTTCCAGGATCCCTTCGCCTCGCTCAACCCGCGCTTGCGCATCGGCGACATCATTGCGGAAGGCATGCGGGCGCTGGGTACCGGGGTTGGCGGCGATCCGATGGTGACGGTCGGCCCGTTGCTGGAGCAGGTCGGCCTGCGTGCCGACATGGCCGGCCGTTATCCGCACGAGTTTTCCGGCGGGCAGCGCCAGCGCATCGCCATTGCCCGCGCCCTGGCGGTGAATCCGCAACTGCTGATCTGCGACGAGCCGACGTCAGCCCTGGATGTTTCGGTGCAGGCGCAGATCCTCAACCTGTTGTCGGACCTGCAGCGCGACCTCAAGCTGGCCTACCTGTTCATCACGCACAACATCGCGGTGGTGGATTACCTGGCGCACGACGTCGCGGTGATGTATCTCGGTCGCGTGGTGGAAAGCGGCACTGCCGGGGAGGTCCTGCGTTCGCCGCGCCATCCCTACACCAAGGCGCTGCTGGCGGCAGTGCCACGCGTCGACGGCCTGGGCCGGGAAGTGGTGAAGCTCGCCGGCGACATGCCATCGCCGGCGAATCCGCCGCAGGGGTGCCATTTCCATCCGCGCTGCCCGCTCGCCGATGAGGGTTGCCGGCGCGACTATCCGGCGGAAATCCTGTTCGGCGCGACACACGCGGTGCGTTGCATCAAGGCGGGTTAGCGCAATCGTGTGTCCCAGATCGGCCAGGAACGGCCATAGCGGTCGCAGAAAATGCTCCGGGTTGAACGGCAGGTAACCCCTACCGAAGCCGACCTTCAATTCTTCACCCCGTTGGAACGCAGTTCGGCATAGATCAATTCCAGAGTTATTAGAGAAAACTCGGAGCCAGAACAAAGATTGCCGCCCTCGGCTTCGCCTCTTTCGGACTATTGACTGCCGAAATATTGGTTCTGGCCTTCCGCTTCGAAGATTCTTGGGGTGGGCAGTGTTGCTACCTGTATATTTGCTTGGACTTTCTTTAGTGATTGGATCCTCAGCATGAACGAAAACAGGGGTAGGCTTTTTGCGTTCTTAGCTTGGCTTCAACTTATCACTAGTCTTTTTCTTGCCGCCACCATTGTATGGGGATACCTGACCTATCAATCCTCGCTCGGTCAATTCTTCCACTCGATTGCAGATTCGGTTGGGGCAGTCTCCAGTGTAGTGGCTAGGACTGCGGAAACCGTTGAAGCCAGGCGGGACCTCATCAATCAATCAGCTCAAATGTTGGACGAGACGCGAAAGCTCATCAATGAGCTTCGCAACGCTGCCGCAAACCAGGCTCAACTTGCACCGCAATATGCCGGCGGTTTGCAGTCTGCCGCGTCGGTCACATGGAAGTTAAGCGGCTTGGTACAGCAGATGAGCAACGCAATGGATTTTTCGGTACCGTCACCAGATATCCGCTGGGACGGATTGAAGCCAGTTTTCATCATGACCCGCCCGATGGGGGCTCAAGCAATACAGGCGAATGCAATCGCTCAAGATATCAAGAATATAAGCACAAGCATGACAAGTATTGCTACCACCATCAGCCGTGACGGACAAAATCTAAGTGTGGCCGTCATAGCAACTAGTGATCAGGCACTCAAGGTAATTGCAGAAGCCGAAAAAACATTGGGACGGATCAATACAGAGGACCTGCCCAATGCGCTCAATGAGCTAAAGCGCACGTCTCATAGCTTGGGGATAGTTCGTGCGCAGGTCGACACAGGGAGCAAGGTTGGAGTTGTTCTCTTGGTCGCTGGACTACTGCTAGCCGTATGGTGTTTCCTCAATAGCCTTGGGGCCCTGACGCTAGCTCGTTGGCAGCTTCGCTGATACGGCAGGCAACGATTCAAGATCGACCGAAATGAACCTGACCGGTTTCAATAGACGCAAGACGAGGGAACTCATATGAGACACAGCGTAGAACGCTTCTTCTTGGTTGTTGTCCTCGCGATTGCCCTTGCAACTGCATGGCTCAAACCCCTGGATGTTGTAGCTACCGAGCAAGTTGATGCTGGGCTAAAGCGAGCACTTGTCAGCTTCGCTACAGCACGCGCCTTGAACGCAATAATTTCGGTGGCCCAGGGAACCGATATCGCCATTCAACCTGCTGGCGTCGGCGTAAAGCTTGCGCCTGGTCAGATTTTGCGGCCAGTTAATGATCTGGTCGGTCAGTTCGCAGAAATGATGCTTGCCGCCAGTGTTGCCTTCGGTGCTATGAAGGTGTTAATCAGTATTGGCAGCTTTTGGGGCATTTCCCTGTTGACGTCAGCTGTGGCCATAGCTTGGTTTGCGGTGCGTTGGCGAGGGGCGGATTCACCTAGTTGGCTGACAAGCGCCATGCTGGTACTGCTCATGGTTCGGTTTGCTGTCCCACTGGTGACCGTCGGCAGCGATGCCGTATTCCACAAGTTTCTCAGCAGCGACTACGCGGTAAGCCAAAGTGCGATAGATGGGAATGCCGAGCAATTGGCGTCTCTCAGTCCCCCATCCAACGGAGCCAGTGCTGGAAGCGGGGTTATTGGTCGCATCAATGGATGGTTGTCCCAAGGCGTCGACGCTGTTGGTTCTCGACTTGAGAAGTTAAAGCACTCGGCAAGCCAGGTGACCGAACACATCGTCAAGTTGATTGTCGTGTTTCTGATGCAAACGGTGGTCGTGCCGTTGTTCCTATTCTGGGCTTTGTATCGGATCGGGAAGGCGGCATTAGATCAACCGTTACGGATCAGACCGAGGAATTCTTAGGTTCGACAGCCCGAGGGCCTGACCGGCGGCTTGATGATCAGTTAGCTGCCATTTCTCGTGCAAACGTCATCAGGCGGCTCAGGGCACTTATGAGACGTTCGGAGTAGTGAAGGGCAGAACACGCTTGGCTCGATATAGTTCATAGGAGGACAGCTATTGAATTTCGAATGGGATGAAGCCAAGGCAGTTTCAAATTCGCGCAAGCACGGCGTTTCGTTCGAGGAAGCCACGACGGTTTTCGTAGACGATCTGTCGTTGACCGGTCGCGATCCAGATCATTCCCAGGGCGAGCGCCGCTTTGTTACCTTTGGTCTTTCTGCCGATGGCCGCGTTCTCGCCGTGTCGCATACCGAGAGGCATGGCACAATCCGGATCATCAGCGCTCGCCCGGCGACAAGGGCCGAAAGGAAGCTCTATGAAGAAGGCTAAAGCCGCCAACGGGCCGGACGACGAAATGCGCGCCGAATACAGGCGCGAGGATTTTGGTGCGATGGCTCGCGGCAAGTATGCGAAGGCCTGTCGCGAGGCCTCCAACGTAGTGGTGATTGCGCCGGAAGTGCAAAAGGCGTTTCCTAACGCGCAAGCAGTGAACGATGCATTGCGCGGCTTGCTTGAACTGGCCCGGCGTGCGCCGCGCGCCCGCAGGAAAACTGCGGCCGGCTAGCGCGCCTTGGGCTTGACTGCGGGCTTCGCGGCCGGCTTCCGGATGTTGACCGTGACGCCCTTGCCCCTGGGCTTTGCGGTTCCCTTGCCCTTCTTCCACTTGGTGGCCTTCGGCGGTGTCGCCGGGGTTTGCGGCAGCCGTGCGGCGAGGGATTCGTGGCCGACGGCATCCTTGCCGGGGACCAGCAGGGCGAAGCCGGGAATCACCTTGGTGCGCGCCGTGATGCCGTTCAACTGCTTGAGTCGCGCCGTGCTGAGGCCGAAGCGCTTGGCGACGGCGTCCAGCTTTTCGCCTTTCTTCAGCGTGTGGGTGAGCCAGGCCGACAGCGGCTTGTCCTGCGCTTCGTGGCTTTGCAGGTTGTCGAGGAAGGTCTGTACCTTCCCGGCCGGCAGCACCAGCGGGCTGTTGGCGGCCATCGGCATGACCGGCCGGCTGTAGGCGGGGTTCAGCGCGATGAACTCCTCCACCGGAATTTCGGCGAGCCGCGCCGCGATGGCGATGTCCATCTTCTCGCTGCGTTCCACGGTGCCGAAATAATCTTCTCGCTGCGTTCCACGGTGCCGAAATAGGGCCGGTTGGGAATCGGATCGAGGCTGATGCCGAATAGCTGCGGCTGGGCGATGATGTTCTTGATCGCTTGCAGCTTGGGCACGTAGTAGCGCGTCTCGCCCGGCATTTTCAGGCTCAGGTAATCGGTCGGCAGGCCCTTGGCCTTGTTCTTCGCCACCGCGCGACCGACGGCGCCTTCACCCCAGTTGTAAGAGGCCAGCGCCAGATGCCAGTCGCCGTGCATTTCATAGATGTATTGCAGGTCGTCGAGCGCCGCGCTGGTCGAGGCGACGATGTCGCGGCGCTGGTCGAACCACCAGTTCTGCTGCAGCTTGTAGTTCTTGCCGGTGGCCGGAATGAACTGCCACATGCCGAGGGCGCGTGCGGACGAGTAGGCCAGCGGATTGAAGGAGCTTTCCACGATCGGCAACAGGGCCAGTTCGGTCGGCATGCCGCGTTTTTCGAGTTCGGCGACGATGTGGTGCAGATAGCGGCGGCTGCGCTCGAATATCCGTTTCAGCAAATCGGGCCGGTTCAGATACCAGGCCTGGCGGTCGGCCACCAGCGGGCTGTCGAGGTCGGGCATGGCGAAGCCGTTGCGCATGCGCTGCCACAGGTCATCGGGTTCGGTGGTGAGGTCGATGGTGGGGATGGCCGGCAGCTCGTCCTTCACTTCCCG
>JAIOOZ010000201.1 GCA_021414185.1 Betaproteobacteria bacterium | reverse complement strand
TGCCACGCTGCGTTCGCCGCGCCGCGTGCTCGCAGTGCTGGCGCCGCTGGCCGCAGCGGTGACGATCACTTTCAGTTTGTTGGTGATGGGCGGCAATCCACTGTCGATTTTTCACCTGATAGGCCTCTTGCTGGTGGTCGCGGTCGGCTCCAATTACGCGCTGTTCTTTGAACGGCAGGCAACGAATGCGCAGGAACGTGAGCGCACCATCGTGTCTCTGCTGTTTGCCAATATCACCACCGTCATCGGCTTCGGCCTGCTTGCATTTTCAAAAGTACCTCTCTTGCACGCAATTGGCGGCACGGTCGCCATGGGCGCCATCCTGAGCCTCGCGTTTTCCGCCATCCTGATCACGCGCGCGCACAAACTGGCGGTGAGCCTGGCATGAGCATGAACACGATTTACGATCGCGCGCCGCTGCGCGCCGCCGCGCGCCCCCTGCTGATCATGTTGCCGGGCGCCAAGGCGCGGCTCCAGGACCTGGTGCAGTATGGCTTCGTGCGCGCGGTGCGGGAGCGCGGACTGGTCGTCGACGTAATCGCAGTAGAAGCGCACCTCGGCTATTACCTCGACGGCAACCTGACCCGGCACCTGGCACACGACATCATCGCGCCGGTACGCAAAAATTACCCGCGAATCTGGCTCATGGGCATTTCGTTGGGCGGCATGGGCGCGCTGCAGTACGCGCGCGCGCATCCAACGGAAATCGAAGGCGTCATTCTGCTCGCGCCTTTCCTTGGCACCCGCGGAATGATCGCCGAAGTCGTGCGCGCTGGCGGCCTGGCGCGCTGGCAACCCGGTGCCATCAAAGCGGACGACGAAGAGCGCCAACTGCTGGCATGGATCAAGACTTACGCACCTGCCCCTGCGTACCCGGAAATTTATCTGGGTTATGGGCAAGACGACCGGTTTGCCGCGGCCAGTGAGTTGCTGGCGGAGCGTTTGCCCGCGGCGCGGGTACTGGCCATGGCGGGCGGCCACGACTGGGCGACCTGGATAAATTTGTGGCGGCACTGGCTCGATCAGGATTTGTTTGCCGGCACGCAGAAACCGCCGCGCAAACCCGCGCTCAAGGCGCGGCAAAAACCATGGTCACACAATGTGCTCTAGCTCATGCCTATAAACAACGTGACTGCGTTAGCCTTTTCCCCCGCGGGCGTAAATCACCGCTGGCGACCGGCGCCCGTCGTTCGGCTGTCCGTGTGGTGGCATGTCGCGGGCCTCATTGCGCTGGTAGCGCTGCCTTCGTGGTGGCCATGGATATTGGGCGCGCTGGCGGCCAATCATGTCGTATTGATCCTCGCGGTAATGTGGCCGCGCGGAAACTGGCTCGGTCCCAACCTTGTACGGCTGCCTGCCGCCGCGGCGGCGCGCGCCGAAATTTGCCTGACGTTTGACGATGGTCCCGACCCGCAAGTGACGCCGCAGGTGCTGGATCTGCTGGATCGCTACCACGCCAAAGCGAGTTTTTTCTGCATCGGCAAAAAAGCCGCAGCGTTTCCGGCGACCGTCACGGAAATTGCGCGCCGCGGACACAGCGTAGAGAACCACAGCTATGGTCATTCCTTCGCGTTTGCCCTTTATGGCATGGCCGGTCTGCGACGCGAAATCGAGTCGACGCAAGCGATCATTGCCGGCATCACTGGCCGCACGCCACGGTTCTTTCGCGCACCGGCCGGATTCCGCAGTGTGTTGCTCGACCCGGTGCTGGGGAAATGCGGGATGCGCTATGTGTCATGGACGCGTCGCGGTTATGACGCCGTCCACCGCGATCCCGCGCAGGTGTTGTGGCGGCTCGCCGGCGGCCTGGCCGCCGGCGACGTGCTGGTGCTGCATGATGGGGCGAATGCGCGCACCCGCACCGGCGAAGCAGTCGTGCTTGCAGTGCTGCCGGCACTGCTCGATCAGTTGGCAGCACGCGGCCTGAAAGCGGTGTCCCTGCCTACCGCGTGCGGCGAAACGTACACCGCCGGGTCTGCGTCCTGACATGCAACCGCTGGCCATCAATCATTTTTCCCTCGTCAACTGCCTCGGCGCCGGCTCAAGCAGCATCATCGCCGCGTTGCGAGAAAGGCGTTCGGGACTGGCCGCCTGCGATTTTGAAACTGTCGTGCTCGATACCTGGATCGGAACGGTCGCGGGACTGGACGATGTTCGCGTGCGGCCCGATCTTGACGCGTTCGACTGCCGCAACAACCGGCTGGCGCAACTGGGACTGGAGGCCGACGGCTTTGCCGCGGCAGTGGCGGCAGCGCGCGAAAAATACGGCGCAGCGCGCGTCGGCGTTTTCGTTGGCACCAGCACCTCCGGCATGCTGCAGACCGAACTCGCGTATCGCCGCCGCGACCCGCAGAGCGGCGCTTTGCCGGCGGATTTTCATTACGCCGAAACGCAGAATACTTTTTCACTGGCGGATTTCGTGCAACGCTATCTGGGACTCGGCGGTCCGGCGCTGGCCGTGTCTTCGGCGTGTTCCTCGTCAGCGAAGGTTTTTGCACACGCGGCGCGCGCAATCGCGGCGGGCCTCTGCGACGCTGCAGTCGTCGGCGGCGTGGATTCGCTATGCCTCACCACCTTGTACGGCTTCAGCTCGCTGCAACTGACATCCACGGCACCATGCCGTCCCTACGACAAGGACCGCAACGGCATATCGGTCGGCGAAGGCGCGGGCTTCGCCCTGCTGGAAAAAAATCCGGCGCGCGCCGGTGCTATGCAACTGCTGGGCGTTGGCGAAGCGTGCGACGCCTATCACATGTCCACGCCGCATCCGGACGGCATGGGCGCCAGGCTGGCGATGCGGCAGGCTTTGGAACGCGCGGGGCTGGCGCCCGCCGATATCGATTACGTCAACCTGCACGGCACCGCCACCAAAGCCAACGATGCGAGCGAAGACAAAGCCGTGTACGACTTGTTCGGTGCCGCGACGCCCGTGAGTTCCACCAAGGGCGCTACCGGTCACCTGCTGGGCGCAGCCGGCATCACGGAAGCGATCATCGGCATGCTCGCCATTGAACATAGCCTGCTGCCTGGTGGCATGCATACGGTGAATCTCGATCCCGCTTTGCGCTGCAACTATCTACTCGAGAATCGCGCCGCGCGCGTAACACGGGTACTGAGTAATTCGTTCGGCTTTGGCGGCAACAATTGCAGTCTCATATTGGGGACGGCCAGCTGATGCGCGTCTATGTCGAAGGCATCGGTTTACTCGGCCCTGGGCTGGACGGCTGGCCCGCCAGCCGTGCGCTGCTGGCGGGCGAAGCAGCTTATAACCACGCGCCTACCATCGTAACAGCGAACGACCTGTTGCCAGCCGCCGAACGGCGCCGCATCGGCCTGCCGGTCAAACTTGCGCTGGCCGCGGGACACGAAGCATTTATGCATGCCCGCCGTGACGCCGCGACCACCGCGACCGTGTTCACGTCGTCGTCCGGCGACGGCGAGAATCTCGACAATATCTGCGCCACGCTGGCGTCACCGGACCGCAAGATCTCGCCGACGCGCTTCCACAATTCGGTGCACAACGCGCCAGCCGGATACTGGAGCATCGCGACCCGCTCGCAAGAGGCATCCACCAGCCTGTGCTGCCACGACGCCAGCTTTGCCGCGGGCCTGCTCGACGCCGCATCGCAAATCGCGGTGGAGGGCAAGGCGGTGGCGCTGATCACTTACGATCAACCCTATCCTGAACCGTTGAACTCGGTGCGCACGATAGGCGCAAGTTTCGGCATGGGCATGGTGCTGGCCGCGCAAACCACGACGCAGGCGTTCGCCGCTCTCGACATCAGTCTGGTCTTGGCAGAGGCAAGCGCCACACGCATGACGGATAGCGGTCTTGAAACCGTCCGCACCACGGTGCCGGCTGCGCGCTGCCTGCCCGTGCTCGCGGCGCTGGCGCGCGGCGTCCCGGCGGTTGTCGTCCTCGCCTATGGCGGGAAAAATCACGTCCGCGTGGCGGTGACGCCATGGCCATGACCAAAGCCGATATCGCGGGGCTGATTCCACACACCGGTGCGATGTGCCTGCTGGATGAAGTGCTGCGGTGGGACGCGGCGCAAATCAGTTGCTTGAGCCGTACCCACCGGGATGCGGACAACCCCATGCGCGCCGGTGGACAATTGCCATCCGTGTGCGGAATCGAATACGCGGCGCAGGCCATGGCAGTGCATGGCGGTCTTGCCGGTAAGGTCGGCAGCAGACCCCGGAGCGGCTACCTGGTCGCCCTGCGAAACGTCATCTGCCGCCACGACCGGCTCGATAACCTGGAAGGCGATCTCGTCGTGGATGCCGTACAACTGATGGGCGACGAGGGTCGCGTTATTTATCAGTTCGCACTGCGGGTAGGCGCGGTGGAAGTATTAAGCGGGCGCGCCACCGTGGTGCTTGACGCGGCAACCGCGCGGCCGCAAACGCATTAAGAAACAAGTCTGCGGCGTGCCTTGCGATACAGCAGCACGGGCAACCGCAGCACAAACTCCAGCAGCAGCCGCAGGTTCATCCATACCAGCAGCGTGTTGTCGCGCAGGTAATTGAAATGCGAAACGCCGCCCTCCGCGGCGCTGAAATATTTCACCGGCGCCGTCAGGTTGATTGGTGTGAGGCCATGCCAGCACAGGCGCACGGCGGCTTCCGGATCGAAATCGAAGTGACGCATCCAGCGCTGCCGTTCCATGATGTCGCGCAGCGGCTGCGCCGGATAAACGCGAAAGCCATAAAGCGCGTCGCCGATGCCGCGCCACAGCGTTTGCACATTCGCCAGTCCATTGGAAAGTTTGCGGCCGTGCACGCGAATCGCGGGCGCGCTGGAGTCGAATACCGGCCGGCCGAGTATCACTGCCTGCGGGTGGGCGCGTGACACCGCCATGAACTCGGGAATCCTGGCGGTCGGGTGCTGGCCATCGGCATCCATGGTCAGCACGTGGGTGTGGCCCGCCGCAACAACCGCGCGCAGGCCATGCAATA
>JAIOOZ010000372.1 GCA_021414185.1 Betaproteobacteria bacterium | reverse complement strand
GACATCACCGCGCGGCTGCTCGCCGCGCAGATGACCGACCTGCTGGGCCAGCAGGTCATCGTCGACGGCCGTCCCGGCGCGGGCGGCACCACCGGCGCGTCCATCGTGGCGAAAAGCGACCCCGACGGCTACACGCTGTTCCTGATGGCGTCCGGGCACGCGACTTCACCGGGGCTCTACCGCTCTCTGCCGTACGATCCGGTCAGGGATTTCACGATGGTGTCGATGGTCGCGAGCAACCCGATGGTGGTGCTGACGAATCCGGTATTTCCGGTCAAGACCATGCAGGAACTGGTGCTGCGCGCGAGAACTTCGCCGGGCCAGATCAACTACGGCTCGGGCGGCGTCGGCAGCGGCATGCATCTTGCGGCCGTATTGTTCCAGGCGCGCGCGGGCGCGCAATTCAACCACGTGCCGTACAAAGGCGGCAACGCGGGTCCGCTCGCGCTGCTGGCCAACGAAATTCCGCTGTTGTGGACGACCGCGGGCGGCGCCACTGCCTATGTCGACAGCGGGCGCCTGCGCGCGCTGGCGGTGACCACGCAGAAACGATTCGTACTGTGGCCGAACGTGCCGACCATCGCAGAGACCGTGCTGCCCGGCTTCGACGTGCTCGCCTGGTACGCGGTGGCCGCGCCGAAGAACATGCCGGCGCCTCTCCTCAACAAGCTGAACGCCACTGTCCTCACGATATTGAAGCGCCCGGAGATCGTCGAAAAATTTCTCGTGCTGGGCGCCGAAACGCGTCCCACCTCGCCGCGTGCCGCGCAGGATTTCCTGGCATCCGAAGTCGCGCGCTGGACCAAAGTCGTCCACGACGAGAAAATTCCGCCGCAGGACTGAAATTCGGCGAGAGGGGAGAGGAGAGAGGCGTTTCCGTCTATCCTGCTTTTCCCCTCTCCCCTCTCGCCTCTCCCCTCTCGGCGCGGCGGCTCAGTTCAGGCGGAAGCTGCTGCAAAAACCGGGGTTTCCTTGCCACGACTGCTCGACGACCTGGCCGTTGCGAAAGAACAGCGTGCGCTCGCAGCGCGTGAGTTCGCCGCTGGTTTGCCCCATGGAGATGCCGGTGCCAACCCCGACGCCTACGCCGCGGCTGCCGCCGAATACGCCGACCGACGGATACCAGGCGCGCCCCGCGGCGGATTCGGACACCCAGGTATGCGCGTCGCGGCCATCCGGCATCACTGTGCTGCGCATGGGTGCACCCCACCGCGATACCACGGTCTCAAAGCGCGCGCCGTGCCAGGTGGACTGTGCAGCGGGCAGATCCGCCGTATCAGTCGCGCAGCCGGCAAACAGAACGATCGAGAGTATTCCGACGTTAGCTAATTGCATCGCGGATGCATTGCCCAAGAGTGGTGATTGAACGATTAGAGCCGGAATCCGCAGCCGCGTTCCCGTGATATTAATTGTCGCTAGGCCTGCCTGAACGAAACCAGCTCCCAGCGCTGCGAATTGGTGAGTTGTTGCGGCGCGCTCCTGCGCCCGCCGCGGCGCATGCCGCCCGCGCGGCGCCCGCCGCCACGGCTGCCGCGTTCGCGCGTTTCCTCCATCGCCACTTCGCGGCGCAGGCGGTCAGGCGCCACCCATTTGGTCAGCGTGGTGGTCTCGACCTGGCCGTTCTCTTCTTCGAACACGCCGTGGCCCTCGATGCGGAATGCGTTGAAGGTGCCGGCGGGCACCGTGATCGATTCGCGCCCGACGATGCGCAGCTCCATCTGATTGCGGCCGCTGGTGCCTTTGGGCGTCGTGATGCGGAACTGCGTCGTCCACTGCTTGCCGACGACGTACTCCAGGGGCTCCAGCTGGTTGGGCGAATAAATGCGGCCGCCGGGTCGGCGCAGCAGGTTGCCCAGAAGATCGGTGACGATGCCGTTGCCATAGTGCACTTCCGAGGCGGTGATTTCGCGGACGGTCTGCACGATATTTCGCGGCTCGGCGCCGCCCAGCAGGTCGATGTGCCGGTAGGTGTAGCTGTCGCCGACCCGCCACCGGGTGTCAGCTTCCGCCGAACCGCGGGTGAAGGGATTGCCCTCCTGCACCGCGATACGGATGCGCTTCTCGCCTTGCGCCGCCAGCAGGCGTTCGAGTTGCAGTTGCGCCAGTTCCGAGTACGGCCCGCTTGGATACCGCCGCAGGAAATCCTCCAGCGGGCCGGGCTCCTTGGCGTCCTTCACATTTTCCCAGATGGCGAGCTCTTCGCCGAACAGCTTGTCGAGTTCCTGCTCGGAAAGTGTTTTCACCTGCGCCGGCGGCAGAAAATAAAAATCGTCTTCGAGCGAGGTACTCTCCCACGGAATCTGCTGGCCGGCGGACTTGCGCCGCACGTTGAGCCGCACGCGCTTGAACACGTCTTCGATCTTGGCCTCGGGCACCAGGAGTTCGCGCAGCAGGTTCTCGGTATACAGCCCGTTGGCGCCTTCGCCGTCGGCCGCCGTATTACCGGGAGAAGTCGCATACGCGAGCAATGAGCCCGGCGGCGCGTCGAATTGCGAAAGCCCTTTCTGCTGCGTCTGCGCCTTGCTGCCAAACGGGTTGTCGCGGCAGGCGTCGAGAATGATCACGTTCATCGGGTTCTGCGCCTTGACCAGCCCTTCCAGCAGCGAATTCAATTCGACGGTCCTGGTCTGCATGTCTTCGATGCGCTCAATCACCGCGTCGACCGGGATCAAATAATTTTTCCACGCGAGCTGGGCGCCGTGGCCGGCGTAGTAAAACATGCCGATGCCTTTTTTCTTGCCGAGTTCGGCGCCGAAAGCACGGATCGCTTCGATCATTTCGCTTCTGCCGGCGTCGAGCTTTAAATTGACCTGGAAGCCCAGCTTCTGCAATTCACCGGCAATGCCCCGCGCGTCGTTGCCAGGATTTTTCAGCGGAGCTTCCGGGTATTTGGTGTTGCCGATCACCAGCGCCACGCGCGGCAAAGCATTCAGCGTGGACGCAGTTTGCGCGGACGCGTGCGGGATCCACGACGGCAGCACGGTCGATGACGCGAGCGCCCCCGCCTGCTGCAGCCAGCGGCGGCGCGCCGCCAGCATGGCGGGCCGCAATCCCTTGCCTTCTCGTGCGCTCACATCAAGCCTTGATCATCAGGACGGTTGGTTACGCTAG
>JAIOOZ010000200.1 GCA_021414185.1 Betaproteobacteria bacterium | reverse complement strand
CCGTCCGCCGCTTCGAGCCGGGCGACCTGTTGTTCAAAGCGGCCCGCCACGGCGATGTCGTCCTGGTCGAGCAATGCCATGTAGCGGCCGTTCAGCAGGGGTACGCTGCGGTCGCGCGTGGCGACGACGCCGAGGTTGGCCGCATTGCGGTAGAGCCGCAGCGCCGGATGCCTGATCGCTTCGACGACCTGCACGGTGCCGTCGCTCGAGCCGTCGTCGACGACGATCACTTCGAGGTCGGCGAAACCGTTGTCGAGCACTGATTCGATGGCTTCGCGCACGTATTTTTCGCCATTGTACAGCGGTATGAAAACAGATAGCAGCGGAGTTTTGGCGCTCATGCCCGACCGGACTCCGCTTTCCACAGGTCGCTTAAGTACTCATGACGCGCCGTGTTGACCCAGCTCGTGCGCAGTTCGACGGGTTGATCGTGGTACGTATAAGCGACGCGCTTGATGACCAGCACCGGGCTCGCTTGTTTCACGCCGAGCAGGCGCGCAACGCGTGCGTCCGGCAGCGCGGCCGACAGCCGTTCGCTGATGCGCACCACGTTGATGCCGTAGCGCGACTGGTAGAAACCGTAAATGGTGCCGTCGCGAGCGCCGAATTTTTCCGCGCTCAAATCGGCAAAGCGCGCTGCTGCGATGAGCAATTCGTCGAATATGACCGGCACGCTGTTGAGTTTCAGCACGTTCTGGATGCGGTGCACGCGTTCGCCGCGTTCAATGCCGAGTTGCAGCGCGGTCGCATGGTCGGCTTTGACGGTTTGCAGCGACAGCAGTTCGTGGTCGGGCGGTTCCTTGCCGCCGTCCTTGCCGACCATGTGAAAGAAATAGTAGAACTGGCGGTCTTCGCTGTGCGTGGTGACGAAGGTGCCGCGACCCTGCTGGCGGACGACGATTTTCTCGGCCACCAGTTCGTCGATGGCTTTGCGGATGGTGCCCACTGAAACGCGGAAGTGCGCGGCCAGCCGCCCTTCGCTCGGAATGGCGGCGCCCGGCTTCCACTCGCCGGCGATCAGGCTGCGCGTGATGCGGTTCTTGACCTCTTTGTAGAGGGGGTGGGAGTTCAGGCTGTTGCCTGCCGGGGAGGGGACCATGTTCGAATCGCCGCGAATAATTCGTCAGGAATCATAGCACCGGCAGCCTGGACGTCATATAGGTCATATAGTTGACTCATATTTAACGCGGCGGCTACTATCTGTGGCGGTCGATAAAAACCATAATGGCCGTACACCAAGGGCGCTTTCATTTTTTTCCGAGTTTGAGGAGTTCCTATGATTCACTTTGTATTGCACGATCCCAAGGACACCGTCGCAGTGGTCGTGGTCGAAGGCGTGAAAGCCGGCCAGGACTGCACCGGCTGGATCATGGACGAAGACCGCACCATCTCGCTCAAGACGCAGCAGGACATTCCGATCGGCCACAAGCTCGCCCTGAAAGACATCAAGAACGGCGACACCATCATCAAGTACGGGCACGACATCGGCAAGGCCATCGCCGACATCAAGACGGGCGCGCACGCCCACGTCCACAACATCAAGACCAAGCGCTGGTAGGCGCAGAGGAGCGAGCATGATTTCAAGCACAACCACTTTCCAGGGCTATCGCCGCGAAAACGGCCGCGTCGGCGTGCGCAATCACGTCATCATCCTGCCGGTCGACGATCTGTCGAACGCCGCAGCCGAGGCCGTTGCCAACAACATCAAGGGCGCCATCGCGATCCCGCACCCGTACGGCCGGCTGCAATTCGGCGCCGACCTGGATCTCCATTTCCGCACGCTGATCGGCGCGGGCTCCAACCCGAACGTTGCCGCGGTGGTGGTCATCTGCATCGAAGAAGGCTGGGCCAAGAAAGTGGTTGATGGCATCGCCAAGACCGGCAAGCCGGTGACCGGTTTCGGCATCGAGCTGCACGGCGATCACGACACCATTTTGCGCGCGTCCAAAGTCGCCAAGGAATACGTGCAATGGGCGTCCGAGCTGCAGCGCGTCGAGTGCCCGATCAGCGACCTGTGGGTATCGACCAAGTGCGGCGAGTCGGACACGACTTCCGGCTGCGGCGCCAACCCGACGGTCGGCAACGCATTCGACAAGATGGAGCCGCTGGGCGTCACGATGTGCTTCGGCGAGACCACCGAAATCACCGGTGGCGAAAAAATTGTCGCCGACCGCTGCGCAACGCCCGAAGTGCGCAAGCAGTTCATGGCGATGTTCGACCGCTACCAGGAAGTAGTGGAGCGCCACAAAACCAGCGACTTGTCCGATTCGCAGCCGACCAAAGGCAATATTGCGGGCGGACTCACCACCATCGAGGAAAAAGCGCTCGGCAACATCCAGAAGATCGGCAAGAAGTGCAAGGTGATCGGCGTGCTCGACAAGGCCGAGACGCCGACCAAGCCGGGCCTGTGGTTCATGGATTCGTCGTCGGCAGCGGCCGAGATGGTGACGCTGTGCGCCGCATCCGGCTATGTCGTGCATCTCTTTCCGACCGGGCAGGGCAACGTGATCGGCAACCCGATCCTGCCGGTCGTCAAGCTGACGGCGAATCCGCGCACCGTGCGCACGATGTCGGAACACGTCGACCACGATTGCTCGGGGCTCCTGCAGCGCGAGAAGAACCTCGACCAGACCGGCGACGAACTGATCGAAGTCATGCTGCGCACCTGCAACGGACGCCTCACCGCGGCCGAAGCGCTCGGACATAACGAGTTCGTGATGACTCGCCTTTACGAAAGCGCTTAAATCAAAATCCTGGCCACAGAGAGCACAGAGTTCACAGAGAGATCTCATGATTGAAGTTTTTCTCTGTGCGCTCTGTGACCTCTGTGGCTTGATTTGCTTTAAGGTTAGCCCATGTCCACGCTGAAAGTCTCGGTCTTGCGCCATGAGCGTGAACGGCAAGGCACGGTGGACGTGCCGCACCCACGTCGCCAATGTCGCGACCGACGATACGCTGGAAATCGCGCCGCTCAACAACCTGCCGGTAATCAAGGACCTCGTCACCGACATGGCGCCGTTTTTCGACAAATGGGCGCAGGCCAAGGGCCAGTTCAAGGGCGCGCGCACGCGCGCCGACGAGTTCGCGCGCGTATTGCCCGATTCGCCGCAGCGCAAGGAAGTCGATGCCGCGATCGAATGCATAGGCTGCGGCGTCTGCTACAGCTCCTGCGACGTCGTGGCATGGAATCCCGCCTATCTCGGACCGGCCGCGCTCAACCGGGCGTGGACATTGGTGAACGACGTGCGCGATACCGCCAATGCGCCGCGCCTCGCCGCAGTTGCCGGCGACGCCGGCTGCCATGCCTGCCATACGCACGTGACCTGCAGCGAGCGTTGTCCCAAGCATATTGCGCCGACGGCCGGCATTGCCGGACTGAAACGCGCGGTCGCCGTCGCTGCCATCAAGGGTGAGCTGTGAGCGTACGCGCGCAGGTTCTGCTGTGGACCGCGCAACGCGTCAGCGCAGCGGTGCTTGCGCTGTGTGTGGTCGTGCATCTGGTGACGATGATCTACGCGGTGCGCCACGGGCTGTCGGCGGCCGATATACTCGGGCGCACGCGCGGCAATTACGCGTGGTTTATTTTTTATGCGACTTTCGTCGCCGCCGTGGCGGTTCACGCGCCGATAGGCGTGCGCACGATAGTGGGCGAGACCCTTGGTCTGCGCGGCGCGTTTGTCGACGTGGCGCTGGTGGTGCTTGGCGCGGCGCTGGCGCTGTGGGGCGGGCGCGCGGTGCTGGCGGTATTCGCGCCGCTATGAAAAACGATTATCGCGCGCGCAATCATCCCGCTTACTGGGCGTTCATCGTTCATCGCGCGAGCGGCCTGCTGCTGGCGCTCTTTTTGCCGTTCCATTTCTGGGCGCTGGGCCAGGCACTGCAGGGCGCGCCGGCGCTGGATGGCTTTCTGCACTGGACGCAGCAGCCGCTGGTCAAAATTGGCGAGGTCGGGCTCGTGATATTGCTCGCGGCGCACATGGCCGGCGGCGTGCGCCTGCTGATGCTGGAATTTCTCGCGTGGCGCGACTGGCAGAAAAGCCTGCTTGCCGTGGCCGCCGGTTTGAGCCTTGCGGCGGGCCTCGCTTTCGCTTTGAATGTGGTTTGACTACACGCTGATTGCAGCCGGCGGCTTTCTCGCCGCGCTGGTGGTCGGCAGCGCCGGGTTCGCGTTCGCCATCGTCGTCACCGGGGTATGGATCTACGTGCTGCCGCCGGCGCAGATCGTGTTCCTCGCGGCGATCTGCGCGACGCTGCTGCACATCGCCAGCGTCTGGCAATTCCGGCGCGAAATCGAATTCGGCCTGCTGTGGCCGTTCGTGCTCGGCAGCCTGTTCGGCGTGCCGCTGGGTGTGTGGGCACTGCAGCGTCTCGATGCGGCTTTGTTTCGTCATGTGTTCGGTGCGTTCATGATCGCTTATAGTGGCTATATGCTGATGCGGCCGCAAATTCGGGTGCTGCGGCTCGCGCCCGTCACGGCGCGCATCGCCGATGGCGTGGTGGGGTGGGTGAGCGGCGTGCTGGGCGGATTTTCCATGCTGCATGGCACGCTGCCGACCATCTGGTGCGGCCTGCGCGGATGGGACAAGCGAAAGAGCCGCTGCGTTTATCAGCCTTTCATACTCATCAGCGGCGTGCTCATCATGTTGTGCGTGGGGTTCACCATCGACATCGACAAGTCGCAGTTGGTGATGCCGCTGGCGGTGGGGCTGCCGGCAATGGCGCTGGGATTATGGGCGGGCATGCGCGTGTTTGACGTTATCAGCGAAGAGCGCTTCCGGCGCCTCGTGCTGTGGCTGATACTGGCGTCGGGGATTTCGTTGCAGTTCTGAATGCTTCGAAGGAATATTTATGCGTCGTAAGGAATCAGGTTCTAAAAAGGTGCCGTTCGGCTTCGTCGAGTTGCCGGCCGCGCGCAGCCAAAAGAAGCCGCGCACGACCGGGCTCACGATGGTGGCGGATTTCGGGCTGCCGTATATGCAGGTCGCTGACCTGGTGACGATGGCCGACCGCTATATCGATCTCGCCAAGATCGCGGTCGGCACTTCGCGCCTCTACGATCTCGCGTATTTGCGCAAAAAGCTGGCGCTCTACCGCAAGCACCGCATACGCCCGTTCATCGGCGGCCAGTTCCAGGAATACGTGTTCGCAACCTATGGCGAAAAAATGCTGCGCCCGTTTTTGCTCGAGGCGAAGCGCGTCGGCTTCGACGTGGTGGAGGTTTCCGATAACTGCGTGGAGCTGACGCCGCGCCAGAGGAAGGCGCAAATCCGCCTGGCGGTTGATTGCGGGCTCGCGGTGTTCGGCGAAGTCGGCTCCAAGGACATGAAAAACGATTCCGGCCTGCTGGTGTCGCAGGCCGAAGACTGTTTCGCGGCCGGCGCCGAGCTCGTGCTGGTCGAGGCCGCCGAACTGATCGCCAACGGCAAGCCAAAAATGAAGCTCATCAACGGGCTGCGCAAGGGGCTCGACATGTCGCGTGTGCTGATCGAGCTGCCGGGCCCGTGGATTGCGGGCATCACTTTATCGGTCGTCGAAGATATGAAAAAATTCCTCGTCCACGAATTCGGGCCGGACGTGAATATCGCCAACGTGATGCCGGCCGATATCCTGGAAACCGAAGCGCTGCGCGTCGGTCTCGGCGTGGTCGGGCCGCAGGTAGCGAGAGCCAGGAGTTAAAGGAAAAGTTCATGCCGCATTCAATCTATTTCGCCGACCGCATGGGCCATGCGGAGATTTCTCCGCAGGGCGAATTCGAGGCCGGCAGCTTCCAGTCGTTTACGCTCACCTATACCGCCGGTTACTTCGGAATCGACGATACCGGCTCACTGAAAATCGTGCACCTGGGACAAAACGCTGTTTATCCGTGTGGTGCGGGGTTTTCTGCGCGAGAACGACCAGATCATCGTGCGCTTCGGCGATACGCGCCAGGGCTCGCCCGGCATCCGCATGCAGACTTTCAACGAGCCGACTTTCGAGTTCCGGGTGCTCGCCGATGCGTGGGCGACCTATAACTATGTCGAGCTGCCGGTACAGCCGTTTATCTCGGTCGTGGCGGGGCCGCCGGTTTTGTACAAGGCTATCCTGCCGACTTCGCGCAAGCGCGGCCAGCTGTTCAAGCTCGGCTTCAAGGGCGAAGACAAGTGGGGCAATCCTTCGCATCTCGTGAACGGGACATTCAGCCTCAAGTCCAATCTGCCGGTCGGCGGACTGCCTGCCAGTCTGAAAATGCAGCGCGGCGAGTACTCGAAAATCATCGACGGCCTGAGCTGTAATGAGACGGGCGATTTGCTGATCGAAGTGCGCGATGCTGCCGGCAAGCTGGTGTGCACGAGCAATCCTTTGCGCGTGGTGGAGAGTGCGTCGCTGCTGCCGTACTGGGCCGATTTGCATGGCCAGTCGGAAGAAACCATCGGCACCAACTCGGCGCGCGAGCTGATCGAATTCGCGCGCGACCGCGCATTCCTCGACGCGATGAGTCACCAGGGCAATGATTTCCAGATCACAACACCGTTCTGGAACGAGCTCAACAAACTCTCCAAAGAGTTCAACGCCGACGGCAGTTTCGTCATGTACCCGGGCTACGAATGGTCGGGCAACACAGGCCTGGGCGGCGACCGCAACGTGATGTTCATGCACGAAGGGCGGCAGATCCACCGCTCGCACCACGCGCTGATCGACGACCTGTCGGACGTCAAGACCGACGCCAACAGCGCCGACGATTTGTTCAAGATGCTCAAAGGCGAAGACTGCGTGGTGTTCGCGCACATCGGCGGCCGCTACGCCGACATCAAAATGGCGCACGACGCGCGCATCGAGCGCAGCGTCGAAGTGCATTCCGACTGGGGCACTTTCGAATGGCTGGTGCAGGACGCGTTCGAGCAGGGCTACCGCGTCGGCATACTCGCCAACTCCGACGGGCACAAGGGCCGTCACGGCGCGAGCCACCCGGGCGCATCGATGTTCGGCGCGTACGGCGGATTGTCGTGCTTGCTGGCTGCGGGACTCACACGCCAGGACTTGTTCGACGCCCTGCGGAAACGTCACCATTACGCGACTACCGGTTGCCGCGTGGTGCTCGACACGCGCGTGCAGTTCGACGCTGACGCGGAACTCTATGCCGACGATCCCAATCTGGGGCCGACCACCAGCAGCAAGGTTAAGACCGCGATGATGGGCGATATCCTCAAGTCGGATGCCAAAGAAGTGACTTTCAATATCGACGTCCATGCTTCAGCGCCCATCGAGCGTATCGAAATTCGTAACCGGCTGAAGACGCTGGAAACCTTCCGGCCATTCGAAGAGAAGTCGCTGGGCCGCCGCATCCGCGTGATCTGGGAAGGCTCGGAATACCGAGGCCGCGGCCGCCAGACGGTGTGGGATGGCGGTTGCACTTTGACCGGAAACAGTTTCGAGAAGGTGCAGACCATCAATTTCTGGAACCTCGACAAGAAGCTTGAACAGACCGCGCCCGGCGAATTGAAGTGGGGCGGGCTGACCACCGGCGGTTTCGCGGGATTCGATGCGTGGCTTGCCGATCCCAGTGCCGGCACGCTCAAGATCGACACGGCTTTGGTCAAAACCGAAATCAAGGTTGCCGACATCGGGTTGAACGACCTGGTGTTCGCGAACGGCGGCATCAAGCGGCAGATCCGCGTATTCCGCATGCCGGATGAAAACGGGCACCGCCGCGCAAAACTCGAGCGCCGCATCAAGCTGGACGACAAGACCGACAACGCGCTCTATGTCTGCGTGACGCAGGAAGACGGACACCTGATCTGGTCGAGCCCGGTCTACGTTTTCAGGTAGCATCGCCACCGACGGAACGATGTAAACTACGCCAGTATTTTTAACCGGCCAATTCGGGGAATCGGAGAAATCATGCGTGTCTTGCAAATACTTGCGTTGTGCGTGGCCTCGCTGACGGCAGCATCTGCCGCGGCGCAGTCCTATCCGGGAAAGTCCGTACGTGTGATCGTGCCGTTCGCCGCGGGCGGCGCCACCGACATCGTGGCGCGCGTGGTGGCGCAGAAACTCGGCGAGACGTGGGGGCAGCAGGTGGTCGTTGACAACCGCGCCGGCGCCGGCGGCAACATCGGTGGCGAGCTCGCCGCGAAGAGCACACCCGACGGTTATACGCTTTTCATGACTTCGGGTTCCATCATTACCGCCAACCAGCATATCTATAAAAAGATGCCGTTCGATCCGGCCAAGGACCTCGTGCCGGTCATCAACGTGGCAAACGGGCCGCAGGTGTTGATCGTTACGCCAACTTTTCCGCCGAAGACGGTCAAGGAACTGATCGCCCTCGCGAAAGCGCATCCGCGTGAAATTTCCTACGGTTCCGCAGGTTTTGGTAGCCAGACGCATCTGGCGGCGGAGAATTTCCTCTACGCCGCAAAAATCGAAATCGTGCACATCCCGTACAAGGGCGAGGCGCCGGCCATCGTCGATACCATGGCCGGGCAGGTGCCGTTTTCCACGCCCAATCTCGCGGCGGCAATCAATTACATCCAGCAGAAGAAGCTGCGCGCTCTCGGCGTGACCAGCAAGCAGCGCTCGCCGCAGTTGCCGGATGTGCCGGCCGTGGCCGAAACCGTTCCCGGATTCGAAAACTTGGGTTGGTTCGGCTTCGTGGTGCCGACCGGCACGCCGAAGGATGTGATCGACAAGATCTATCGCGATACTGCCAAGGCGCTGGAAGCGGCCGACATCAAGAGCCGGTTTGAAGGGCTGGGCATGGCGCCGGTCGGCAGCAACCCGGCCGAATTCGGCAAATACATCCGTGACGAGACCGAGCGCTGGGCGAAGATCGTGCGCGAGCGCAAGCTGCAGGTCGATTGAAAAATCCAGGCCTTTCCAGGCAAATCCGATGAGCGCAAGCAAACCTCTTCTTGAAGTCAAAGGCGTCACCCTGCAGTACAAGACCAAGGAGCATCTGGTCACGGCGACGTATCGCGTCGATTTTGAAGTCTACAAATCCGACCGTTTCGTCATCCTCGGTCCTTCAGGCTGCGGTAAATCCACCCTGCTGAAGGCGGTCGGCGGTTATATGCAGCCGGTCGAAGGCAGCATGCAGCTGAACGGCGAAGTCATCACCAAGCCGGGCATCGACCGCGTGTTCGTGTTCCAGGA
>JAIOOZ010000199.1 GCA_021414185.1 Betaproteobacteria bacterium | reverse complement strand
GGCCACACCGAATTCGACAACAGCCCCGGCCCAGCACCCGCAGAAAATTGCGATCGCAACGTCGCCAATGCAGGGGGGCCCGGTTTCCCCAGCATCGAATCCGACGCACGCCACCGCCTCAACGCTGGCGTCCGAATGGGCGCCTCGCCTGGCACTTCTGGAGAAAAACCTTGGTCAACTCACATTTTCGAAAGCAATCGCAATTCTGCTCGATATTAGTTCCGGCAGCGACCTCAGCCTGATCCTGACGCACGAAAGCGAGGTAAAACGCAAGACGTGGCACAGTTTCTATGCGATAGGCACCGACAGCAAAGGCAATCTTGTCTGGGGTGGCGCCTACCAATTCAGATCCTCAACCGAGGCCGCGCAAACCGCGCGCGATCAATGCGCAAGCGGGCCCGGCGCTTCGTGCAAGGTAGTAATGGCAAATGGCGAGTTTCTCGAGAAGGATTTCGTTGATATGGCAAAACGATTGGGCGGGCAATCGGTTACCGCAGTGCGCCAGTCATTTTTGCAAAGGCTGGGCAAACCTGCCGCGGAGTCCATCGTTGGTATTGGCGGCCCCAGCAATAGCTACCTCTCGCACGCCATGGGTTATTCATCGCCCCGGGATTAAGCAATGGCGAATTTTGGAGCCTATACGGTAAGAGCGTAGTATTCCATCCCTGACCTCGGCACTATCAAGACTGGATAGATTCTGGAACAGATCATGCACACCAGCGCACCGGCAATGAAAGATGAGATGTTTTTGCGCGACGACACCGGCGGCCTCGCGACGCTTACGCTCAACCGGCCCAAGCAGTTCAACGCGCTGTCGATGGACATGCTTGACGCTCTGCAAGCGGCGCTCGACGATATCGCCGCTGACCCGGCCATCCGCGTCGTCGTCATCGCCGCCAACGGCAAGGCATTCTGCCCCGGCCACGATCTCAAGGAAATGCTCGCCAACCGCACGCAGGAATTCGTCGGCTCGCTGTTCGACAACTGCTGCAAAGTGATGATGAGCATCACGCGCATGCCGCAGCCGGTGATCGCGCGCGTGCACGGCATCGCCACCGCCGCCGGCTGCCAACTCGTTGCCTCCTGCGATCTGGCAGTGGCTTCGAGCGATGCGCGCTTTGCGACTTCGGGCGTCAATTTAGGACTCTTCTGCGCGACGCCGGGCGTCGCCCTCTCGCGCAACGTGTCGCGCAAACAGGCAATGGAAATGCTGATGACCGGTGAATTCATCGATGCCGCTACGGCACTACAGTGGGGTCTGATCAACCGCGTCGCGCCGCCTGATCAACTCGACAGTGCAGTGCGCGAACTCGCCGACCTGCTGCTGTCCAAACCTTCCGCCGTGCTCGCCGCCGGGAAGAAATTCTTCTACCGCCAGCTCGAGATGGACATGGAACCCGCGTACAAGCTCGCGAGCCAGGTCATTACCAACAACATGCTCGGCCCGGACGCGCTCGAAGGCGTTAGCGCATTCGTCGAGAAACGCCAGCCCAAATGGCATGACAAATAGGCTGTTCGGTTGCGTGCTCGTCGCTTGCGGACTTTGCGTGGCGGCCGCATCCGCGCAAACGACGCTGATGCCGCCGGAGTGCGCGGGAAAGACCGGGGCGCAACTCGATCAATGCGTGCGCGACATCACGCAGCCGTCCAATTTCGGCGGCTTCGAACCCTACGAGCAAAAACCCGACCCTTCGCAATTGCTCAATTGCCTGATGGTGAGCAAGGCCGACGAAGGGTTTTGCATACAGCGCAACGAAATCATTCTCGAATGCCGCAACCGGGTCAAAAATCCGGACTTCGACGCCTGCGTAACCCGTCTGATCGGACGGCCGCAGTTGCCGCGCGTCGCCGACTGCGCGCGGGTGCCGGCGGCGCAGCGCAACCGCTGCGCGCTACGCAATAAATCTTTCGGCGAGTGTTTAAGCGACCCCTACCGCTACTTCATCTGCCTCGGCGACAAGATGAACGCGAAGTAGCGTTCCGATTCGAAGCCGCAATCTTGGGAACGCACTAGTTGATCGTCATACCCGCGCATGCGGGTCCAGAAATCGTTGAATCTCCTGGGTTCCCGCCCCGGCCTGATACTTGCCGGGGCAGGCTCTCACACGCGGGAACGACGAATCAAGGCCTTAGCTTTTCCCCAGCACCAGCAGCAACTGGTTCAGCCGCTTGACGAAGGTCGCCGGGTCTTCGAGCTGCCCGCCTTCCGACAACAACGCCTGATCGAACAACACGTGGCTCCAGTCGCCGAAACGCTGCTCGTCGGTCTCGTACTTCAGGCGCTGCACCAGCGGGTGGCGCGGATTGATTTCCAGGATCGGCTTTGTCGACGGCACCTTCTGCCCCGCCGCCTTTAACAGACGCTCGAGGTTGGCGCCGAGCTCGTGCTGGTCGGCAACCAGGCAGGCCGGAGAATCAGTCAGGCGCAGGGTCACGCGCACTTCCTTCACGCGCTCACCGAGGGCTTTCTGGATCTTCTCCACGAAGTCCTTGTGCTCGCCGGATTCCTTCTCCTGCTCCTTCTTCTCTGCTTCATCGGCAAGCTTGCCGAGATCAAGTTCGCCCTTGGCGACCGACTGCAGCGATTTGCCGTCAAATTCGTGCAGATTGCCGACCATCCATTCGTCAATACGCTCAGCCAGCAAAAGGACTTCGATGCCTTTCTTGCGGAACACTTCGAGATGCGGGCTGTTCTTTGCGGCAGCGAAAGTGTCGGCGGTGACGTAGTAAATTTTGTCCTGACCTTCTTTCATGCGCGATATGTAATCAGCGAACGTCACTTCCTGCGCCTCGCTATCGGTCAGCGTGGAGGCAAAGCGCAGGAGCTTGGCGATACGCTCGCGGTTGGCGAAATCCTCACCTATGCCTTCCTTGAATACGCGCCCGAATTCCCGCCAGAACGTCGCGAACTTGTCTTTGTGGTTCTCCGCCAGGTCTTCGAGCATGCCCAGCACGCGCCGCACCGAGCCGCTGCGGATGGCATCGATGTCTTTCGACTGCTGCAGGATTTCACGCGAGACGTTGAGCGGCAGATCGGCCGAATCGATGACGCCGCGCACGAAGCGCAGGTAATTGGGCATCAACTGCTCGGCGTCGTCCATGATGAAAACGCGCCGCACGTAGAGCTTGATGCCGCGCCGGTGCTCGCGGTCCCATAAGTCGAAAGGCGCCTTGGCCGGGATGTAAAGCAGCTGCGTGTATTCCTTGTTGCCTTCGACCCGGGCATGGGCGTGGCACAGCGGCGCTTCCATGTCGTGCGCCACGTGCTTGTAGAATTCGTCGTACTGCTCCTGCGTGATATCCGACTTGGCGCGCGCCCACAGCGCGTTCGCCTGGTTGACGGTCTCATCCTCTTCCGTGACGCTGTATGCGCTTTTGTCCTTGTCCCAGATTTCTTTTTTCATCGTGATCGGCAGCACGATATGGTCTGAGTACTTGCGGATGACGGAACGCAACTGCATGCCCGACAGCATTTCGTCTTCGCCTTCGCGCAGGTGCAGCGTCACTTCGGTGCCGCGCCCCGCTTGTTCCACCGCTTCGAGCGTGAATTCGCCTCCGCCATCGGACTCCCAGCGCACGCCCGCGTCCGCCGGCAGACCCGCGCGTCGCGTGGTCAGCGTGACCTTGTCGGCGATGATGAAAGAAGAATAAAAACCCACGCCGAACTGCCCGATCAGGTTCGCGTCCTTCGCCTGCTCGCCGCTCAGGTTTTTGAAGAATTCGCGCGTGCCCGAGCGCGCGATGGTGCCGATGTTGGCGATGACTTCTTCGCGCGACATGCCGATCCCGTTGTCCGCGATCGTGATGGTGCGCGCCGCCTTGTCGAAGCCCACGCGTATTTTCAGGTCGGCGTCGTTTTCAAACAGGTCTTTATTGGTCAGCGCCTCGAACCGCAGCTTGTCGCAGGCGTCGGACGCATTGGAAACCAGCTCGCGCAGAAATATTTCCTTGTTGCTGTACAAGGAGTGAATCATGAGGTCCAGCAGCTGCTTTACCTCGGCCTGGAAACCCAGCGTTTCCTTCGTTGCAGTCGACATCCAAAACTCCGTTTTTTAGCAAACTCTGACCAAATGGGGCGTACAAACCGCATTTCAAGTGCGGCATTCTACTCGGCGGTGGCATTTCTGGAGGCGCAACTGTAACATTGCCGCTCCCGGTTTCGTTCGCGAGGTATCCGTCTTGAAAACATTCAAATTTGTTCCTGCCGCCCTGCTCTTGCTGGCGGCAACCAGCGCATTCGCCCAGCAACAGGTCGTGGTCGTCACCTCGTTCCCGAAGGAACTGACCGAAGCCTACAAAAAGGCGTTCGAAGCGAAAAATCCCGGCATCAAAGTCGAAATTCTCAACAAACCGACCCCGGCGGGCGTCGCCTATATCCGCGAAGCACCGGCCAGCAACAAGCCCGACGTGTTCTGGGTCTCGGCGCCCGATGCCTTCCAGGTCCTGTCCGGTGAAAAGCTGCTGGCCAAAATCGAGGCCCCGGCCAAGGAAGTGCCGGCAAAAATCGGCAACTACCCTATCAACGATCCGCAGGGCTTTTATCTCGGCCAGGCGCTCGCGGGCTACGGCATCATGTGGAACACGCGCTACATGAAAGCCCACAAGCTGCCCGAACCCAAGGAATGGGTAGACCTCACCAAGCCCGTATATTTCAGCCACGTGGCGATGTCCTCGCCGTCGCGTTCCGGGACTACGCACCTGACGGTCGAAACCATCCTGCAGGGCGAAGGTTGGGACAAGGGCTGGCGCGACATGCTGATGATCGCCGGCAACTGCGCGGCGATCACCGAGCGCAGCTTCGGCGTGCCTGACGGCGTCAACAACGGCCAGTACGGCATCGGGCTCGTCATCGACTTTTTCGGTCTCGCCGGCAAAGCCTCGAAATTCCCGGTCGAATTCGTCTATCCGTCGGTGACCGCCATCGTGCCCGCCAACATCGGCATGGTGCTCAACGCGAAAAACGCCGAGAACGCGCGCAAGTTCATCAATTTCACGCTCTCGCCGGAAGGCCAGGAACTGCTGTTCGATCCGCAAATCAGCCGCCTACCGGTGCTGCCGAGCAGCTACAAGAAAGCGCCCGCGGGATTCCCCAATCCGTATACCGGCACGATCAAGCCCAAGGTGAATTTTGATTCCGATTTGTCGGAATCGCGCTACTACGTCGTGAGTTCGATTTTCGACCAGACCATCACGTTCCGTCACAAGGAACTGGCGCAGGCGACCAAGGCCATCAACGAAGCGGCCGCCAAACTCGCCGGCAAGAACAATCCACAGGCCGCGAAGCTGCTCGCCGATGCCCGGGATGCCGCCTACTCGCCTATCGTCACCACCCAGAAATCCAAGGACAAGGAATTCCTCGCGCTCTACCGCAACACCAAGCGCGACGCCGAAAAAACCAAGCAGACCACATCGCTTGAGGAATACTGGAGCAACACCGCGCGCAAAAACTACCTGCAAGCTGTCGAACTCGCGAATCAAGCGGCAGCCTTGGCGAAGTAAGTCTCCGGGATCGGTTAATCAGCGCATGAAAGTCTGTGTGCTCGGCGCCGGCGTCGCCGGCATGACCTCCGCCTATTTCCTCGCGCGCGCCGGCCACGAGGTGACCGTTATTGAACGCAACACGGGCGTCGGTCTCGAAACCAGCTACGCCAACGGCGGCCAGCTTTCCTATAGCTACGTGGCGCCGCTCGCCGGCCCCGGTGTGCTGCCCAAGGTGCCGCCGTGGCTCATGAAGCGCGATGCGCCCCTGCGTTTCTCGCCGCGCCTGGATTATTTTCAGTGGCGCTTCTGTCTGCAGTTCGTGCTGGCCTGCAACGCCGCGCAAAGCGAGGCTACGACCTCGCGCCTCCTGCGTTTGTCGTTTTACAGCCGCGAGCTGATGCACGAGATGGTGCAGAACGAAGCGCTCGACTTCGATTACGTGCGCAACGGCAAACTCGTGT
>JAIOOZ010000198.1 GCA_021414185.1 Betaproteobacteria bacterium | reverse complement strand
TGCGCGGCAGCCTTGCAGTTTTGCAAGCTGGCCGGCCACACTGCCGACCGCTCCGCTCGCCGCCGACACGACCACCGTCTCGCCCTCTTTCGGGTGGCCATGCTCGTTCAGGCCTATCCACGCGGTGACGCCCGGCATGCCCACCGCGCCGAGATAAGCCGACATCGGCACGTAGTCGGGGTTGATCCTGCGCACCCCGCCGCCGTCGCTCACGCCGTAGAGCTGCCAGCCGGTGCGCGTCTCGACGAAATCGCCGGCCTTGAATTTCTCGTGGTTGGATTCAATGATCTCGCCCACTGCGGTGCCCACCATCACTTCGCCGACTTCAGCTTTCTTTGCATACGACTTCGCATCGTCCATGCGCCCGCGCATATAGGGATCCAGCGACATGTAGTGGGCGCGCACCACGAACTCCCCCTTGCCCGCTTTGGGGATTGCGGACTCGACCAGGCGGAAATGCTTTTCTTCCACTGCGCCGGCCGGACGCGCCGCCAGCAAAATCTGCTTGTTCTTCACGTTCACTCTCCACTGCGTTTCGATTCCTGTATATACAACGGACCCGCGGTGGAAGCAATGCGGCCGTAGTAAACTGCGGGCATAACCAGAAAACACCTGAGGAACTCACCCATGGATTTGAAACTTGCCGGGCTCACCGCACTGGTGACCGGCGCCTCGCGCGGCATCGGCCGCGCAGTCGCGGAGGAACTCGCGCGCGAAGGCTGCCACCTGCACCTGGCGTCGCGCTCGGCGGCCGATCTCGAAACAGTCCGGGCGGGCATCGCCAAAGAGCACAAAGTGAAAGTGCAGTGCCACGCGCTCGATCTCGGCGTGTCCGCCAACATCGCCACGCTGGCCAAGGCTGCCGGCGATGTCGACATTCTCGTCAACAACGCGGGCGTTACGCCGTCGGGCGAGCTGCTGAAGATCGACGAAAAGCAGTGGCGCGAAGGCTGGGAACTGAAGCTCTTCGGCTACATCAACCTGACGCGTGAAATCTACGGCCGCATGCGCGCGCGGAAAAACGGCGTCATCATCAACGTCATCGGCGTCGCCGGCGAGCGCCCGCGCCAGGACTATATCGCCGGCACCACCGGCAACGCGGCGCTGATGGCCTTCACCCGCACGCTGGGCGGCGACAGTCTCGAATACGGCGTGCGCGTGGTGGGCGTCAATCCCGGCCAGATCGAGACCGACCGCTTGCGCAACCGCCTCGGCAAAATTGCGCAGGAACAGTTCGGCGACAAGACGCGCTGGAAGGAACTGTTGAAGAACCCGATGGGACAACCGCAGGAGATCGCCGACCTCGTGGCCTTTCTCGCGTCGCCGCGCGCGTCCTTCATCAGCGGCACCATAGTGACGGCGGACGCAGGACGCGCCGCGCGCCACATCGATTGAACATGCCATTTAAATTGATCATTGCCTGCGCGGCGCTGCTGTGCGCGGCGTCGCTGCATGCGCAAAGCTATCCCGTCAAGCCGACCCGACGGCTATTCGATGGTGCTGGTGACCAGCACCTTTGCGATGACGCCGACGCTGCAAAAACCGCCTTACGATCCGATAAAAGATTTCGCGCCGCTGATCCTGCTCGCCGCAGTCCCTAACATTCTGGTCGTGCATCCCGTGCTGCCCGCGCGTTCGTTAAAGGAACTCATCGCGCTCGCGCGTGCGCGGCCCGGCGAACTCACCTACGCGACTTCCGGCAACGGCACGGTGTCGCATTTGCTGACGGAATGGCTGCGCAGCTCGGTCGGCGGCATGCAGATCGTGCACATCCCGTACAAAGGCAACGCGCAGGGGCTGACCGATCTGCTCGGTGGTCACGTCTCCATGCTGTTCTCCGCGCTGCCTTCGGCGATGCCCTATCTCGCCAGTAACCGCGTGCGGCCGATCGCGATTACCAGCCGCAACCGCTCACCGGCCGTGCCGCAGGTGCCGACTTTCCTTGAGTCAGGTGTCGCGAATTTTGAATTCAGTTCCGAATTCGGTTTACTCATGCCGGCCAACACGCCGCGCGAGATCATCACGCGCCTCAATGGCGAGCTGGCGAAAATCCTGCGCCTGCCCGACGTCCGTGAGCGACTCGCGTCGCAGGGCGCCGAACCGGTCGGCAACACGCCCGAAGAGTACGCTGCTTCGATCAAAATAGACCTCGCGCGCTGGGCGAAGGTCGTGACAACAGCGGGCATACGCGCGGATTGATACCAACATGAAGAAAATCGCACTGAAATTTCTGGCAGCCGTTGCGCTCGGCAACTGCGCGGCCGCGGTTGCCGAGGATTACCCGCATAAACCGATCCGCCTGATCGTCGGTTTTTCCGCGGGCGGCAGTGCCGACATCGGCGCGCGCACCGTGGCGAAAAAGCTGGGCGACAGCCTGCGCACGTCCATCGTCATCGACAACCGCGGCGGCGCCGGCGGCAGTGTCGCGGCGCAGCTCGTTGCGGCGGCGCGGCCCGACGGCTATACGCTGCTGTGGGGCAGCGTAGGCGCGCTCACCATCACGCAGATCCTCGAGAAAAATCTTCCCTACAACACCGACACCGCGTTTGCGCCGGTCGGGCTCGCGCTGGTTTTCTGCAACGCGCTGATCGCCCGCCAGGATTCCCCGGTGCGCTCGGTCGCCCAGCTCATCGCGCAGGCGAAGGACAAGCCCGGTTCGCTCAACTACGGCACGCAGGGCATCGGCTCCGCGGGCTATCTCTCGGGCGAACTGCTGAAAAGCATGACGGGCGCCAGTTTCGCGCACGTGCCATACAAGGGGGCCAGCGAAATCCTGACGGCGGTGATCAGCGGCGAGCTGCAGATCAGCTTCGTCAGCGCGACCGCGGCGGGGGCGCTGCGCAACCGCATCCAGATTCTGGCGGTGACAAGCCTCGCCCGCGATCCCAGCCTGCCCGACGTGCCGTCGATGCACGAGGCCGGCGTGAAGAATTACGACGCGACGTTCTGGTACGGCCTGCTCGCGCCGGCCGGCACGCCGCCGGCCATCGTCAATCGGCTGAACCGCGACTTGCGCCAGGCCCTGGTCGATCCCGAGATCGCGCGGCCGGTGCAGGCACAAGGCCTCAACCCCGCGCCGTCATCACCGCAGGAATACGCCGCGCGCATTAAGGCCGATTATGCGAAATGGAAAAAAATCATCGCCGGCAATTGAGCTGCCGCAACCATAACTGCAAATCACGGGCCGTTCATATTCCCCGCACTGATGTCCCGCGGATCGGGCTTGACCACATGCCATGCGTTGTTGAAGTTGTCGCCGGTGCGGTCGCCCGGTTTCTGGTCCTTCGCCCACAGATATAACGGTTTGCCCAGCCACGCCCACTGTTTCGAACCGTCGTCGCGCGTGACGACCGTCCAGTCGCCGCCCGATTGATCGGTGGCGCCGGCCATCAGCGGCGGCCAGTTCGTCGCGCACTGGCCATTGCACACGCTCTTGCCGGAGCCCGTCGCGTCCTTGTCGAAAGTGTAGAGCGTCATGCCGGCGCTGTTGGTCATGATTCCGTCGCTGAATTTCACCGGCGCATAAGACAGGCCGGCGCAGCCCGCCATCATCAGCGTTACGGCAACACCGGCCACTGCTTTTTTAAGTTGATTCATTTTGGTCTCCCTTGCGGCGCACGCGGAAACGCTGCCCGCGCCACGCCGCGGCTGAAAATTAACGGTCCATGTTACCGGTCAGGGGGCGCGGCTCGGGACGCACGACGCGCCACGCCTTGTTGAAACCGTCGCCAGTCACGTCGCCGGGTTTCTGGTCCTTGGACCAGAAATACAGCGGCTTGCCCAGGAACGCCCACTGTTTCGAGCCATCGTCGCGCGTAACGACAGTCCAGTCGCCGCCCGATTGATCGGTGCCACTCGCCATCAGCGGCGGCCACGCAGTTGCGCACGGTCCGTTGCAGACGCTCTTGCCCGAGCCTGACACGTCTTTATCGAACGTATAGAGCGACATGCCGTTCGCGCCGGTCATCAGGCCATTGGTATATTTAACCGGTGCCTGGGGCAGACCCGTGCACGCAACCAGAACCAGCGCCGTTGCAATCGCGGCAACCATATTTTTGAAATCAATCATTTTCTCTCTCCCTTTACGCGCAGGAAGCTTCCTGCATCGGTGCAAACACCTGGCCGCTGGGTTTATTCCAGGCCGCCGCTTGACTCACTCCGGCTTGAATTTCTGCACACGCCGCCCGTAACCGGCTTCCGCCTCTCGCCTGGCGTCTCTCAGGAATCCGGCCCCACGCTGCTCACCGCTTCGTTGCCTGTTCCCGCATCCACTGCAAACGCAAGTCCGTGCATTGCTGCTCCAGCACGCCAGTCACCAGTTCAAGCGGGCGCCGCGTCAGCGCGAGGAAAGTTTCCACCGAGTAATCGCCGGTGTCCAGCCGTTTCAAAGCGGCATGACGTGCGCCCAGCACGAGGCGTTCGATTTTCGCCTCGAGTATCAGCCACAGGCACATCGGACACGGTTCCAGCGTCGAGTAAAGAGTCGCCCCCGACAAATCGAGCGTTTCGAACTTGCGGCAGGCGACGCGAATAGCAGCGACTTCCGCGTGTGCGCTCGGGTCGTGGTCGGCGTATATCGTATTGCGCCCGGTGGCGATGATTTCGCCGTCGCGCACTATCACTGCCGCCACCGGGCGGTTGCCGGCGGCGCAAGCTTCGCGCGCGTCGGCGAACGCAAGCTGCATGTAGCGGTGGTGCTCCATCGCGTCGGAGTGCATGTTAAACCGTCGCCACCGGCGTGACCGGCGACCCGGCGGCGCCCGGCATGCGCAGCGGAGGTGCCGTCAACAGGAAACGGCTGCGCTTGTTCTTGCGCAGCCACGCCGCAAGTTCCGTCAGGTACCACAATTCACCAAGGTGGATACCGAGCTTGACCAGGCAATGCTCGTGTAGCGGCAGTTGCGGGCCGCGATGAGGCATGCGTGGATCGAGTCCCAGCGTGGACGATCTTTCCACGGCGAGGTTGTCGGCCGCGATGGCCGCCACACCGCTGTCGGAAATCCATTCGAGCAGGCGCTTGTCGTGGCCGTCGAGCACGGCGCACTGCGTCTTGATCGCGTTATCGAGCTTGCCGTCGGCCTCGCGGATCAATTCGCCAAGGCCGGTGTGCAGGCACAGGATGTCGCCTTTTTCCACCGTCACCGCGTCTGCTTTCATCACGTGCTCAAGCATCTCGTACGTCACCGCGACGCGTTCGTCCTTGAAATGATGACGCAGGTCCACCATCACCGCGCGGCCCTGCACACCGGTCTCGGCCATTTCCTGCACCGACAGGGCAAGCGCGCCGAGTTCGCCGTAGAGCCCGCGGCCCGCGTCGTCTACCAGGCGAAATCCGTTGTATGAGACTTTCTCTTCCACACCGTCGCCGTCGGCGTCGAACATCGTGCCCTTGTGCGCGAAGCCGTCCCAGTGCGTCGAATACTGCGAATACAGCATGATCGCTTCGTCCGAGCCGACGTCATTGAAGCGCGGGTTGGTCTCCTGCATGGCGAGGTTGAAATACACCTCGCCGCCGGGGCGGAACACCGGATGAAAAACGGGCGGATGGCGCCCGGAATTGAGGACATTGCCGCCGGGCAGATGGAGCGGATGCGAGAGGCAGAACACTGCGCCGGTTTTCACTTCTTTCAGCGCGTTCAGGCGGCGTTCTGCAGTGACGAGGTTCATGCGGCCGTGCTGATCGTCGTCGCCGAATTCTCCCCAGTTCGAACCGTCGGGACGCTTCTTCCAGCGTTTGGACATGAATGTGTACCTTAGAAAAATATTGCGGGAAGCCTGATTATCGCATCAGCGCGCCGCGCCGACTTCAGTTGAGTACCCGGGGTGTTCCTTCAGCGGCGGCCGCAACGGGACCGGTGGGTAAGGTCAGCACCATGTCCCATTCGGACTTGCCGACCACGTCCTGCAGCAATTTGCACAAGCCGTGCAGCAGCACGTCGTCGAGCGCGAGCGTGACGCCCTGCCCCTGCTGCGGCAGCATCACCAGCACGTGCTTGCCCTCGGGGTTGCGGCCAGTGTTGATGCGCGCGACCACGATGGGCTCGGCGCCCAGCGGCCGCTCGCGACCGGCCGCGTCGTACGGCTTGGAGAAATTCGCTTTCGACAGCGCGCTTTCGCGCTCCATGCCGAGCAGCGCCTGCCGCGCCTCGGGCAGCGGCTGCTGCGCTATGACCGGCGCCGACTCGGCCATTTTCACCAGCAGCGGCCACATGAGCTTTACGCAGCGCCGCGTCAGCCACAGCAAAATCTCGCTGCGGTCGCCGCTCGCCAGCCGCATCACCAGCCGGTCCTGCTCGGCGACGAAATCGATCCTGATCTGTTCGAGATTCATGGCGTCATTTTATACCGGTAGCCCGCCGCCGAATATTCTGCGACGATAGCGGCACAGTCAATTTTGAACCGGAGACGCCGTGAACCACCCTCGTGCCTGCTGCATCCTGATAGCGTTAACGACCGCCGAGGCATACGCGCAGGCTCCGGCCCAACCTTACCCCACGCGCCCGATCCGCATGATGGTGCCGTTCTCGCCGGGCGGCGCGTCGGATCTGGCGGCGCGCGTCGTCGGCCAGAAGCTGAGCGAGCGGCTCGGCCAGCAGGTGGTCGTCGACAACCGCCCGGGCGCCGGCGGCGCGCTCGGCACCGAGCTTGCGGTGAAAGCGCCTGCCGACGGCTACAACCTGTTGATGGGTTCCTCGACCGAAATTACCATCAACCCGCATCTCTACAAGAAACTGACGTACGACACGCAGCGCGATTTCGCGCCGGTAACGCATGTGGCATCCACGCCCCTGCTGATCGTCGTGCACCCGTCGCTGCCGGCGAAAAACGTGAAGGAATTGATCACGCTGGCGAAAGCGCGGCCGGGCCAGTTGTTCGCCGCGTCGTCGGGCAACGGCTCCTCGACCCATCTCGGGATGGAAATGTTCAAGTCGGCGGCGAAAATCGACATGGTACACGTGCCGCATAACGGCAGCGCGCCTGCAGTGGTGAGCACGATGACGGGTGAAGCGCAGATTTATTTCGGTGCCATGCCGGCAGTGCTGCAGCAGGCGAATGCGGGCAGGCTGCGCGCGCTGGCCATCACCAGCGCCAAGCGGCGGGCGGCGGTGCCGGAGATTCCGACGGTAATCGAAGGTGGCCTGCCCGGTTACGAAATCCTGATCTGGAACGCGTTGTTCGCGCCGCGCGCAACACCACCGGCGATCATTGCGCGCCTGAACGGCGAAGTGAACAAGATTCTTGAACTGCCCGATATCCGCGAAGCGTTCAACAAACAGGGCGCCGAAGTTTCCGGCAGCACGCCCGAACAACTAGCTGCCTACGTGGCGAGCGAGTATGCGAAGTGGGCGAAAGTCGTGGCGGCGTCGGGCGCGAAGCTGGATTGATGCGCCTGAATGTAGCCAGGATATAGTGAAGCGCAATCCCGGGGCCGTTTTCGTCCGCACCTGTCGAAAGACGAAAATGCAGGATAGACGATAGACGGTTTTCCTTCTCTCTTCTCTCGCCCGGCGTCTCTCCTCGCTTTCCTTCGCTCTACTCGATCCTCACCCCCGCCTGCTTGACGGCCTTGCCCCAGCGCGCGATCTCGACGTTCAGAAAATCCGCCGCCTCGCGCGGCGTGCTGCCCCAGGGTTCGGTGCCGGCGCGCGCCAGCATGTCGATCATTTCGCTGGTCTTCACCGCTTTCGCGGTCTCGCTGTAAAGCTGGCTGACGACGGCCGCCGGGGTTTTGGCCGGCACCAGCAGCATGTACCACGCAATCGCCTCGTAGCCCGGCACACCGGATTCAGCCACCGTCGGGATGTCCGGCAGCGACGACACGCGTTTCGCGGACGTCACGGCGATCACGCGCAACCGCCCGGTCTCCACTGCGCCGAGCATCGCGAGCAGCGGATTGATGTAGAGCTGCACGCGGCCGCTGATCAGATCGGGAATCGCCGGGCCGGTGCCTTTGTACGGCACGTGGATCATTTCGATGCCGGTCATGCCGCTCAGCATTTCAGTCGCCAGATGCGACGCCGAGCCCGGCCCCGACGACGCGTAGGAAAGCTCGCGCGGTTTGGCTTTTGCCAGCGCGATCACGTCCTTCAGGTTTTTCGCGGCCAGCGTGGGCGACACCACCACGGCGTAAGCCTGGGTCGCGATGACGGAGACCGGAATCAAATCGCGCACCGGGTCGTACGGCAGCTTCGCCATCAGCGTCGCGTTGATCGCGTGCGAGGGATTGACGAGGATCACGGTGTGGCCATCCGGCGTAGCCTTGGCCACGAGGTCTATGCCTATGGTCATGCCGGCGCCCGGACGGTGGTCGACGACGACCAGCTGGCCCCAGGCCTTGGTGTACTGATTGCCGAGCCCGCGCGCGATCAGGTCGGAGCCGCCGCCCGGCGCAGTCGGCACGATGAAGCGGATCGGCTTGGCCGGAAACTTCTGTTCCGCCGCCATGCACGCGCAGAACGCAAACAACAACGAAACGCC
>JAIOOZ010000014.1 GCA_021414185.1 Betaproteobacteria bacterium | reverse complement strand
GCCGAATTCAATATCGGCATCATCGGCCCCAACTGCCAGGGCATGATCAATCCCGCCGGCCGCGTGTATGCGGGCTTCGGTTCGATTTTCGGCGCGGACTACGAGCCCGGCCGCGTCAGCATGGTGTCGCAAAGCGGCGGCTTCGGTTTTTCAGTGATGAACCTCGCCGCGCTCGACGGCGGCGTCGATTTTCGCCAGATGGTGACGACCGGTAACGAAATCGGCGTGAGCTCGCTCGACTTCATCAACTATTTCATCGACGATCCCGACACCGATATCATCGCCGGCTATATCGAAGGCCTGAAAGACGCGCACCGCCTGATCGAAACCGGCAACCGCGCGCTCGCCAAAAAGAAACCGATCTTCGTGTGGAAAGTCGGCAATACCGAGCAGGGGCAGAAAGCAGCGGCTTCGCACACCGCGAATCTCGGCGGCGCGACGGCACTCTACAAGGCGGCGTTCCGCCAGGCCGGCATCATCCAGGTCGACGACATCCAGGACGTGGTCGATTACAGCCGCGCCTTTCAGTGCGGCAAGCTGCCGAAGGGCAACCGCGTTGCGATCATCACCATATCCGGCGGCGCCGGCATCCTGATGACCGACGAATGCGTGAGCCGCGGCATGCAATTGCCGCAACTCACCGCCACCACCACCGAGAAGCTGCGCGCCATCGTGCCGTCGTTCGGCTCGCTCATCAATCCAGTCGACGTGACGGCGGCGATATTCAGCGATCTCACCATGATCAGTCGCACGCTGCACGCAGTGCTCGACGATCCGAACGTCGATTCGATCGCCATGATCAATGCCTCATTGATGGGCGATCTCGCGGCAAGCGTCGCGAAAGAAATTGCCGCGGTCGCAAGAAACACCGACAAGCCGATTTTTCTGACGTGGAGCGCGCGCGATTCCGTTGCGGTCGAAGCCTACGGCATGCTGGACGCGGGAAAGATCCCGCATTACAAATCGCCGGTGCGCTGCGGGCGCGCGCTGTCGGCGCTGTCCTGGTATGCGGAAGCTTTGCGCCGCGCCGAAGCATTGCGTGCCGAAGAGGTGTCCGTCATTTCGAGCGCAGAGGCGCGCAAAATGCTGGCGGGCAAAAAAGACGATGTTGCCGAATTCGCCGCCAAGCAGGTGCTTGCTCAATACGGCATCGGTATTACGCAGGAAGAACTTGCGACCACCCGCGAACAGGCGATCACCATAGCGCGGCGCATTGGTTATCCCGTTGCGCTCAAGGTGCAATCGCCCGACATCTCGCATAAGACGGAGGCGCAGGGCGTGCGGCTCGACCTCGCCTCCGACGTCCAGGTCGCTGCGGCCTATGACGAGATCCTGCGGAATGCGCAGGCTTACAAGGCCGGCGCGCGCATCGACGGCGTGCTGGTGACGGAAATGGTGAGCGGCGGCATTGAGGCCATCCTCGGCGTCACCAACGACAAGCTGTTCGGGCCGGCGATAATGTTCGGGCTGGGCGGCATATTCGCCGAAGTGCTGAAAGACGTTGCGTTCCGCATCGCGCCGGTTACCAAGGCGGGCGCGCTGGAAATGATCGCCGAAATCAAGGGTTACGCAGTCCTGACCGGCGCGCGCGGCGCTCCGCCCGCCGACATCGATGCGCTGGCGGATGCTATCGTGCGTCTCTCGGCGCTCGCGATCGACCTCAAGGACCACGTGGCCGAACTCGATATCAATCCGCTGTTCGTATTTGCAAAAGGCAAGGGCGTGAAAGCGGGCGATGCTTTGATCAAGCCACTTCAAAAACATTAGCCACAGAGGGCACAGAGAACACAGAGAAATGCGAAAATCAGGAATCAATCGCATGGTTCCGGTTTGTTTTTCCTCTGTGAACTCTGTGTTCTCTGTGGCTATGATTTTCGTTTTTGCATTTAGGATCACCCATGCAAACCTCAACTGAAGTCACCCAACTCTGCGACGAAGTGCGGCGTTTTCTGCTGAAGGAAGTCGAGCCGCGCTCGCGCTGGATCGAGGAGAACGACGCGATTCCCGACGATCTCTTACAGAAAACGCGCGAGTTGGGACTCTTCGGTCTCACCATCCCCGAGCAGTACGGCGGCATCGGGCTCGATCTTGCGGGCAAGTGCGCGATCGAAGAAGTCATGGGGTCAACCAATTACGGGTTTGCGACGCTCATCGGCAACCACACCGGCATCAGCACGACCGGCATCACGGCGCTTGGCAATGAAGCGCAAAAGAAAAAATACTTGCCGCGCATGGCGGCCGGCGAATGGGTGGGTTGTTTTGCACTCACCGAAGCCGAGGCCGGCTCTGACCCCGCGGCGATGCGGACCACCGCGGTGAAAAAAGGCGACCGCTATGTATTGAACGGCGAGAAGATCTACATCACCAACGCGCCGGTGGCGAGCGTCTTCACCATGATGGCGGTCACCGACAAGAGCAAGGGCGTGAAGGGCATTTCAGCGTTCATCCTCGAACGCGGCTTCAAAGGGCTGTCGGTCGGAAAAAACGAACTGAAGATGGGCATGCACGGCTGCACGACGGCGCCGGTCGTGATGCAGGATTGCGAAGTGCCCGCGGAAAACATGCTCGGCAGTGGATGCTTGCCGACATGGCGGTGCAGCGCGATGCCGCCCGTTTGCTCACCCAGCGCGGCATAGACACGCTGATGCGTGGCGAGCGCGGGACGCTGGAAGCCGCGATGGCGAAACTCTACGCGACCGAAGCTCTAGGCAAAGTCGTCGACGCTGCGGTGCAGATCCACGGCGGCATGGGCTATATGCGAGAAGCCGGCATCGAAACCACCTACCGCGACGCGCGCATCGTGCGCATTTACGAAGGCACATCCGAAATACAGCGCAACATCATCGCAGGCCAACTACTTAAAGATTAGCCACAGAGGACACAGAGGGCACAGAGAAAAACCAGTCAATATCGTGGATATCAGCCGATTCGATTGATGTATTTATAAATTGAACAGACTTTTCTTTTGTTTTTATTTTCTCTTCCTCTGTGTTCTCTGTACCCCTCAAGGGGGTATTAAACAGAATGCCCTCTGTGGCAAATGCTTTAAAGATTTAGAAAAAGGAATCCTCTGTGGCTACAGTTCAGCAATTGATGAGTCTTGAAGGTCGTGTCAGCGTGATCACGGGGGGGGCGACGGGTCTCGGTCTGCAGATGGCGCACGCGCTGGCGGAAGCGGGGTCGCATATCGTGATCTCGGTCTGCAGATGGCGCACGCGCTGGCGGAAGCGGGGTCGCATATCGTGATCTCCTCGCGCAAGCTCGAAAACTGCGAGGCGGCGGCGCACGAGATAGAAAAAATTGGCGTCAAGGCGCTCGCCGTCGGTTGCGACGTGACGAAAGCCGATCAGGTCGAGGCGATGAAAGATGCGGTGCTGAAAAAATTCGGCCGCGTCGACGTGCTGGTGAACAACGCAGGCCGCGCGTGGGTGGCGCCGCCGGAAGACATGCCGCTTGACCGCTGGCAGCAGGTGCTTGATCTGAATATCACCGCGCCATTTTTGTGCGCGCAGGCGCTGGGCCGCGAGATGATCAAGGCGAAACGCGGCAAGATCATCAATATCGCGTCCATCGCGGGCCTCGTCGGGCGCAATCCGCAGGCCTATAACTCGATTGCTTACGGCACGAGCAAAGGCGCGCTGGTCAATTTCACGCGCGATCTCGCCGTCAAATGGGCGCAGCACAACATCCAGGTCAATGCGATCTGCCCGGGATTTTTCGTGACGTCGATCAACGAGAAAATGTTCGAGAAGAACGCGGAGCAGATACTGCGCGAGATTCCATTGCATCGCACCGGCGGCGGCGACGATCTGAAAGGCATTGCGGTGCTGCTCGCGTCCGATGCCTCGAATTTCATGACCGGAGCGGTGATTCCGGTGGATGGCGGCTCTACCGCCTGGTGACGTAGGAAAGTTCAAGTGTAGGGTGGGCAAAGTGTTGCCCACGCCGCTGGAATTCCGGCAAGTTCCGCCAGCATAGCGCCAACGCCCCGGAAATTTTCCCGCGTGGGCAACAGGCGTTGCCCACCCTACGTGGTTGCCGGTCTATTCGGCTTTCACGCCCGCGGCTTTCACGACTTTCGACCAAGTCTCATTTTCCTTGCGCACGAATTCCGCGAACTGCGCGGGCGTGTTGCCGATAGGTTCCATGCCCTGGCTGGCAAGTCGCTCCTTCACGTCGGGCAGCTTCAGCAATTTGGCCACATCGGACGAGAGGCGCTCGGCGATGTCGCGCGGCAGCTTGGCCGGTCCCCAGATGCCCAGCCACAGGCCGGCGGAAAAGCCGGGCACGCCGGCTTCGGCTATGGTTGGTACGTCCGGCAAAGTCGGTGTGCGCTGCGTGCCGGTCACCCCGAGGGCTTTGACGCGCCCCGCCTTGATGAACGGAATGGCGACCGACAGCGTGTCGAACAACATGGATACCTGTCCCGAGAACAGATCGGGATAGACCAGCGCGGTGCCCTTGAACGGGATGTGCGTCATGTTGATGCCCGTCTGCAGTTTGAGCAATTCGCCTGACAGGTGAAACTGCGTGCCGACACCTGATGAGCCGTAATTGAACTGGCCGGACCGCGCTTTGGCCAGCGCGATGAATTCCTTCAGTGTGGCAACCGGCAGCGTGCCCGACACCATGAGCACCGTCGGCGTCGACGAAAGCTCCGTGATTGCCGCGAAATCTTTCATCGGATCGTACGGCGGTTTCGCATAAAGGTGGGGGCCGATTGCGTGCGTGCTTACGCTGGAAGTGAGGATGGTGTAGCCGTCAGGCGGCGCATCGAGCATCAACCGCGACCCGATGGTGCCGCCGGCGCCGGGCCGGTTGTCGACGACGACCTGATGGCCGAGGCTTTCGGAGAGCTTTTGCGCGACGACGCGCGCGAGCAGATCGGTCGCGCCGCCGGGCGGGAAAGGCACGATCATGCGCACGGGCTTGGTCGGGTATGTTTGCGCGAGCGCAACGCCGCTCATCAGCCATGCGCTGGCGGCGATCAATAACACAATTATTTGTCGTGGTTTCATGCGGGCGCCTTTCCTGGTCGCGGTTATCGTAGCACGGCAAAATCTGCCGCCGCGCTCTGTACGGTCTGAGACATACCGGGTTGATACACTGTTTTACAATTTTCCGGGTTCGCGGCGGCGGTAAACTTCCACCGCCGCCGCCATTTCCTCTATGATAACCGGCTGTTTGCACGGTGCCATGCGCGCCCATGAATAAAGAGAAAAAGTCCCATGCGATTCGTTAAATGGCTGGTCTCACAATTGCATTGGCTGCTGCTTTTTCTGGCAGTGGCCGCAGGTGCGGGTTACTACGTTTACACGCGGCCGGCGGAAGACGCGCAGCCGGCGGGCAAGAAGGGCCGCGACGGCGCCTCGCGCGTAACGCCGGTCGTAGCAGTGCCGGCCGCCAAAAAAGACGTCAATGTCTATCTGACCGGGCTCGGCACCGTCACGCCATTAAAGACCGTGACGGTCAGGAGCCGCGTCGACGGCCAGTTGATGCGCGTGCTGTTCCGCGAAGGGCAACTGGTGCGCGAAGGCGAGTTGCTCGCGGAAATCGATCCGCGCCCGTTCCAGGCCGCGCTGATGCAGTACGAAGGGCAGATGGCGCGCGACCAGGCGCTGCTCGCCAACGCGCGCATCGATCTCGACCGCTATCGCGTGCTGCTCGCGCAGGATTCGATCGCCAAGCAGCTCGTTGATACGCAGGAGGCGCTGGTGCGCCAGTACGAGGGCACGGTGAAAATCGATCAGGGGCTGGTCGATAACGCGCGCCTGCAACTCACTTACTCGCGCGTGACGGCGCCGATCCCCGGGCGGCTGGGCCTGCGCCAGGTCGATATGGGAAACATCGTGCGCTCGAGCGACACCAATGGCCTCGTCGTCATCACGCAGCTGCAGCCGGTCACGGTGATTTACACGATCGCGCAGGACAACCTGCAGGTCGTGTTGAAACGCGTGCAATCGGGCGAGCGCGTGCCGGTCGATGCCTTCGACCGCGACCAGAAAGTCAAACTCGCGAGCGGCACGCTGCTGACCGTGGACAACCAGATCGACACCACCACCGGCACCGTCAAGCTGAAAGCGCAGTTCGCCAACGACGACGCGAAATTGTTCCCCAACCAGTTCGTCAACGTGCGCATGCTGATCGACACGCGTACCGAAGTGACCACCGTGCCGAGTGCCGCGCTGCAGCGCGGCGCGCGCGGGCTGTTTGTTTACGTGGTGAAGGAAGACCGCACGGTCACCCTGCGCGACGTGAAAACGGGTCCGGCGGAAAACGATGCGACCGTGATCGAATCCGGCATCGAACCGGGCGAACTCGTCGTCACCGACGGCATGGACCGGCTGCGCGAAGGCGCGAAAGTCGAGCTGCCGTCGAAAGACGCCGCGGCATCGGGCAAGGGCGGCGACGGCTCGCGCAAAAAAGGCGGCGGACGCCGCAAGGGCGGTGACGGCGAGAAAGGCGGCGGCGAGAAAACCGGTGGCGATAAATCCAGCGGCGGCGAGAAGTCCGGCAGCGACAAAAGCGATGGCGCCAAGGGCGGCGGCGAAGGCCGTCGCAACAAAGGCGGCTCTGAAAAAGGCGCCGGCGAGAAAACCAGCGCCGATAAAAGCGGTGGCGACAAAGCGGATGCCGACAAAACGGCGGACGGCCAGAAAGAGGGCGGCAGAAAGCGCGGCGCCTGGAAAAAAGAGAAAGCAAGCGAGTGAGCTACCGAGCAGGGATCGGTGAAACGTGGAGCAGGGGCCACGCTTGCGGGGATGCGACCGTGGAACCGATCATGGGCGCGTCGTTTTCGATCCTTGGCGCGTCTGTGGGGTCAGATCCCCGTCGGGGTCCCTCTTCCGCCCTCCGACGCGCCCCGCAACGTGGGGATGCGAGCACGGCGAGCTCGATCCGCCGCCGACATGTGCGGATTGCGTTCACGCCGTACTCATTGAGTGCGGGCTGAGTAACCGCCGGACCTGACGCATGAATCCGTCGCGCCTGTTCATTCTGCGCCCGGTGGCGACCTCGCTGCTGATGGTCGCCATCCTGCTGTCGGGGATCTTCGCCTACCGGCAGTTGCCGCTGTCGGCGCTGCCGGAAGTCGATTACCCGACGATACAGGTGGTCGCCTTTTATCCGGGTGCCAGCCCCGATGTCATGACGTCGTCGGTGACGGCGCCGCTCGAGCGCCAGTTCGGGCAGATGCCGGGCTTGAAGCAGATGTCGTCGACGAGCTCCGGCGGCGCGACGGTCATCACGCTGCAATTCAATCTCGAACTGAGTCTCGACGTCGCGGAACAGGAAGTGCAGGCCGCGATCAACGCCGGCTCCAATCTGCTGCCGGCCGATCTGCCCGCGCCGCCCATCTACAGCAAGGTCAACCCGGCCGACACGCCCATCCTCACGCTCGGCATTACTTCGAAGACGCTGCAACTGCCGGCGGTGCAGAACCTCGTCGACACACGGCTCGCGCAGAAAATTTCGCAGGTTACCGGCGTCGGCCTCGTCACGTTGAGCGGCGGGCAGCGCCCGGCCGTGCGTGTGCAGGTCAACCCCAAGGCGCTCACCGCAAACGGGCTGAATCTCGAGGACGTGCGCACCGGCATCGCCGCATCCAACGTGAACCAGGCCAAGGGCAGTTTCGACGGGCCGCAGCGCGCCTACACCATAGACGCCAACGATCAATTGCGCTCGGCCGCCGAATACAGCCGCATCGTCATCGCCTACCGCAACGGCGCACCCATTTATCTCTCGGACGTCGCTGATGTGATCGAAGACGCCGAGAACGTGCGGCTCGCGGCGTGGATGAACGACGTGCCGGCGGTCATCGTCAATATCCAGCGCCAGCCCGGCGCCAACGTCATCGAGGTCGTCGACCGCGTCAAGGCCCTGCTGCCGCAACTGCAGGGCTCGCTGCCGGCGTCGATCGACATCGCGGTGCTGACCGACCGCACCACGACCATCCGCGCTTCCGTCGCCGACGTGCAGTTCGAGTTGCTGCTCGCGGTGGCCCTGGTGGTGATGGTGATCTTCGTGTTTTTGCGCAATGTCGCCGCCACCATCATTCCGAGTGTCGCGGTGCCGCTGTCGCTGGTCGGCACTTTCGGCGTCATGTACCTCGCAGGTTTCAGCATCAACAATCTCACGCTGATGGCGCTGACAATCGCGACCGGCTTCGTGGTTGACGACGCAATCGTCATGATCGAGAACATCTCGCGCTACATCGAGGAGGGCGAGGAGCCGATGGCAGCCGCGCTCAAAGGCGCCGAGCAGATCGGCTTCACCATCATCTCGCTGACGTTTTCGCTGATCGCGGTGCTGATTCCGCTGCTCTTCATGGGCGACGTGGTGGGGCGGCTCTTTCGCGAGTTCGCGATCACGCTCGCGGTGTCCATTTTGATTTCAGCGGTGGTTTCGCTGACGCTGACGCCGATGATGTGCGCGCGCCTGCTGCGCCACACGCCGGAAGCGGAGCAGAGCAATTTTTACCGCACGACCGGACGCTGGTTCGATGCCATCATCGCGCGCTACGGCAAAATGCTGACATGGGTGCTCGACCGCCAGAATCTGACGCTGCTGGTCGCTATCGGCACATTGGCGCTCGCAGTGGTGCTGTACGTTTTCATACCCAAGGGGTTTTTCCCGGTGCAGGACACCGGCGTGATCCAGGGCATCTCCGAAGCGCCGCAATCGATTTCATTTCCCGCCATGGCCGCGCGCCAGGAGGCGCTCGCCAAAGTCGTCCTTGAAGACCCCGCAGTGGAGAGCCTGTCTTCATTCATCGGCGTCGACGGTACCAACACCACCTTGAACAGCGGTCGCGTGCTGATCAACCTGAAAGAGCATTCGAAACGCGCGGGCGTGACTGAAGTCATCAGCCGGCTGAAAAAACGCCTCGCCGACCACGAAGGCATGACGCTGTACATGCAGCCGGTGCAGGACCTCACCATCGAAGACCGCGTGAGCCGCACCCAGTTCCAGTTCACGCTCGACACCGCGAACCCGGAAGAACTCAGCTTGCAGACGCGCCGCGTGGTGGAAGGCATGGCGCAACTGCCGCAGGTCATCGACGTCGCGAGCGATCTGCAGGACCAGGGCTTGCAGGCTTTTCTCGAAATTGACCGCGACACTGCGGGGCGGCTGGGCGTGACCACCGCTGCCATCGACAACGTGCTCTACAACGCGTTCGGCCAGCGGCTGATATCGACCATCTTCACGCAATCGAGCCAGTATCGCGTCGTGCTCGAGGTCAAGCCTGAATTCCGCAAGGGGCCGGCAGCGTTGCTCGATCTCTACGTGCCGAGCAGCACTGGCACGCAGGTGCCGCTCTCGGCGGTCACGCGGCTGGTGGAAAAGCCGTCGCCGCTGGCTATCAACCACCAGGGCCAGTTTCCGGCCGCGACCATTTCTTTTAACCTTGCGGCAGGCCACTCACTAGGCGACGCAGTGAAGGCAATCGAGGCCCTGCAAAAAGAACTGCAGGTGCCGATCAGCGTGCGCACGACCTTTCAGGGCGCTGCATCCGCATTTCGCGCTTCGCTCGGCAACACGCTGCTGCTGATACTCGCAGCCGTCATCACCATGTACATCGTGCTTGGCGTGCTCTACGAGAGCTATATACACCCGGTGACCATATTGTCGACGCTGCCGTCAGCCGGCGTCGGCGCGCTGCTGGCGCTCATCATCGCGCGCAGCGATCTCGGCATCATCGGCATCATCGGCATCATATTGCTGATCGGCATCGTCAAGAAGAACGCGATCATGATGATCGACTTCGCGCTCGATGCCGAGCGCACCGAAGGCAAGACGCCGCGCGAGGCGATTTACCAGGCCTGCCTGCTGCGCTTCCGGCCGATATTGATGACGACGATGTCGGCATTGCTCGGCGCGCTGCCGCTGATGCTGGGCGGCGGCGTGGGCTCGGAACTGCGCCATCCGCTCGGCGTCACGATGGTCGGCGGCCTCATCGTCAGCCAGTTGCTGACATTGTTTACGACGCCCGTGATCTATCTCGCCTTCGACCGGCTCGCGCGGCGCGTCGAGAATGGCGCTGAAACGGGCAATGCGGGCTCTGTGAAGGGCAGTGCGGTGGAGCGCGAACGGCCATGAACATGTCGGAACCGTTCATCCGGCGTCCGGTCGCGACCACCCTGCTGACCATCGGGCTCGCGCTGGCGGGCGCCGTAGCGTTCAGGCTGCTGCCGGTTTCGCCTTTGCCGCAGGTCGATTTTCCGACCATATCGGTGGGCGTGTCGTTGCCGGGCGCGAGTCCCGAGACGATGGCGGCGACCGTCGCGACGCCGCTCGAGCGCGCGCTCGGCCGCATCGCCGGTGTGACCGAAATCACTTCGTCGAGTTCGCTCGGCAACACGCGCATCACGCTGCAGTTCGACCTCGACCGCGACATCGATGGCGCCGCGCGCGACGTGCAGGCGGCGATCAACGCCGCGCGCAGCACCCTGCCGACCGGTTTG
>JAIOOZ010000013.1 GCA_021414185.1 Betaproteobacteria bacterium | reverse complement strand
CAGGGTCCGCACCGCTTTGCGTCCGCCATGGTGGCCGACGGCGTACCAGGCCCGCTGGCTGAACAGGAGCGCGTAAGGCTTGAACAGGAACTCCTCGGCCTCTGTCTTGCCATCCCCCTTGGCCGCGTGTCTCAGCGATTCATACCGACACAGCAGGGCGCGTTTGCCGGCCAGGGCCGACCGCACCAGTTGGTAGACGTCCTTCAGCCCATCGGCCGATCCGGCCGCCGCCAGCTTGATGGCCACATGGGGCGCGATCTGGTCCAGTTCTTCGCGGATGGACTGCGGAAGCTGGCCGCGGACCTTCTCGATCGCCTTGGTCGCCGTCGCCATGAAGGGCACCTGCTCGTTCGCGCCCACTTCTCCGGCGAGGGAGACAAGAGAAAGCGCCTCCTCCAGCGTCAACTGCACCGGCGGCAGGAAGAAATCCCGCCGGATGGAATAGCACTTCTTCTGGTCATCGTAGAAGTAGGGGATCCCCGCCCCTTGCAGCATCTTCAGATCGCGGTAGATCGTCCGCTGGGCGGTCTGGCACTCCAGCGCCAATCGCCCGGCCGTCCAGTCGCTGGAGCCCTGGATGAGCGTGAGGATCTTCAGAAGCCGGTGTATCCGCGAATAGTCCGCTGGCATAGCCAATACCCCAACAGGTTGTGTATCCCGGACAGAAGCATAACAGACGTTCACGCCGGGGGCCAAGGTTGTGCAGAAAATTGTTTTGGACCTCTGACACAGTGTTGTCAGAGCCGCCTGCTATAGGGGTTACACAAAGGAGAACCACATGACCGCTTCCGCCATCGTCAATCGTGCCCGAACCGTCGTCCCGGACCAGAGCCAGGGGAAGACCCTTCAGGTTGTGCCCATCCTGGGACCATCCCACGACCAGCCGCCCTATGAGCTCTTGCGCCAGGAGACGCTGGCGAAGGTGCAGGTGACAGAAGTGAGCCAGGCCGGGAGTGTGCCGGAATTGCAGGTAACCAACGGGCTGGATGTTCGGGTCTACCTGATGGACGGTCAGGAGCTGGTGGGGGCCAAGCAGAACCGGATCCTGAACACGGATGTGCTGGTCCCGGCCGGCAGCACGCTGAAGATCCCGGTCTCTTGCGTGGAGCAAGGGCGCTGGCATCACACATCCATGGCCTTCATGGCCGGCAAGTCGGCCAGCCATCGCACGCGCACGGCCAAGATGACCCGCGTTCATGCCTCCCTCAAGCAGGATCATCGTCATGACGCCGACCAGCAGGCGGTGTGGCAGGAGGTGGCCGCGTCGATCGGCGCTTCCGGGGCCGCCAGCCCGACACACGCGCTGGCGGATGCGTACACCAAACGGGACACTGATTTGTCCACATTCCGTCGGAGCCTGCGGATGCCC
>JAIOOZ010000012.1 GCA_021414185.1 Betaproteobacteria bacterium | reverse complement strand
AGGCGCTCTGCCATTGCATCTGCTGGAGTTCTTTTTCCTGTTCGATAAACGCGGCCCCTGTGCCGGCGTCGAGCAGTACTATCATTGCTTTTGCAAATGTCAGCGGCTCCGGAAAGTTCTCGAGCAGCGCGATGCGGGCGGCCCAGTCGGTTGTGTGCGGGCCCGGGACGCGCACGACTTGCTCCACGGTTTGCGGCTCGCGAATGGAGGCGTAGCCGATTGACCAGCCGCCCTGCGTGCCGACTCGACCCGCGGCGCTGCCGATTTGTGATTCGCGCGGCTTCGCCAAAAGGCTCTTGATGAACGCTTCGCGCGCAGCGCCAATGCTTTTTGCGCCCATTTGTTTTGCGACGGTCAGAAAATCCATCTCGCGAAATTCGCCATTGGCCAAAACGACCTTGCAAGATTCACCGGCCGCAGTCGAGCAAAATTCGACCGCCGTTTGGGCGGCTTCGGGCGCCGCCCTCAATTGGTAGCCGCCGCCCCAAATGAGATTGCCTCTACTGTCGGTGCCCATTGCATAGGCGTTGTGCCAGCTCTTGCTTTTGACCTCGGCTTCATGCACGAGCAGCAGGCTCAATTCGGCGTCCGCGCTAATATCAAGCAGGATCGCAACCGCTTTCGACAAGCCAAGGCCCGTGGGCGATTTTTGCAGCAACGCAAGCCGGCGTGTCCATTGCTCGGTTGCTGATGCGGCGGTCGGCGACGAACTCGCGACGCCGGTGGCGGTAGCGGTTTGTGTTTGCGGCGCAGACGGCACGCTCGCCGGCGATTGCATGCCGGGGCTAGACACTGCGGCCGCGGCAGTGGTTGGAATCGCGACCGGACCGCTTGCGGGCGCCGTCCTCAGTGCTAGCAACTCGGCGCGCAGTTTCTCCATCTCCACCTTGACTGACTCGGCGTCGCGTTCGCGTTTTCGGCGTTCTTCCTGCAGTGCCTTCTGCAGTTCCGCTTGCATCTGAGCGGCTTGCTGGAGCGCGAGTTTCTCGTTGCTGCCGGACGTCGTGCCGGGTCTGAAATAGAACTCGCTCGTCAGCGATGAGGACTCCCAGGGTATCTGCTGATTGTCGGAGGCCTTGAGCACATTGATGCGCACCTGCTTGAATACATCCTCGATCCTCAGTGCGGGTGTGTCGATGGCCTTGAGCAACTCGGAGGTATAAAGGCCGTTGGCGCCGCTGCCGTCGGCGGCAACCTTGCCCGGCGCGGTCGCATAGGCGAGCAAAGTACCGGTCGGCGCGTCGATTTGCGCGAGGCCGCTGCCCGCGCCGTTGCGGATGCGGCGTTCAAACGGATTGTTGCGACACGCATCCAGGATGATCATGCTGAGCCGCGCTGACCCCAGGTGGTCGAAGATCTGATCGACGTCCACGGCCTCGCTGCGCACGGACGCTTCGTTGTCGATTTCCGCATCGACCGGAATCAGAAAGTTTTTGCCGCGCACCTGCATGCCGTGACCGGCGTAGTAGAAGAGGCTGACGCTGCCCGGCACGAGCTTGCGCCCGAATTCGCTGAACGACCGTGTCATTTCGCGCTGGTTGGCGTCGGTTTTCAGAATGACGTCGAAGCCCAGCGACTTCAGTTTCTCGGCCATCGCTTTCGCATCGTTGACGGGATTGGGCAGGCGCGAGGAGGGGTAGGCGCTGTTGCCGATGACGAGAGCGACTCGTTGGTCCGCGCCGGCAGCAGGCGGCGGCAATACGACCGTCGCCACGCATAGAATGGCGGCAAACGCCAATCCGGAAAACCGGGCGCTGTATTTAATTTTGCGCATTCAGGCGTTTCCCCAAAGCCGGTTCCACCGCTTCATTCGGTGCTCGAATTGTATTCGATGACACGGGACGCGGCGAGATTTTCTATCGTGATTAAATACGCGGCGCCGGGCGATTTTCGCTATCTGCCTTTATCGGCGTTCCGGCAGGTCGCGGTTGATCGTGATGTGCTTGTGCTCGATGCTGATGTAGCCGCCGGTGATGAGGTCCTTGAAGACGCGGCTGATCATTTCGCGCGAGGCGCCGACGCGTTCCGCGATGTCCTGCTGGGTCAGTTTTTCCGCGACGACGAGGCGGCCGTCCTGCTCGGTTGCGAGTTCGAGCAGCAGGCGCGCGACGCGACCGTAGACGTCGAGCAGGGCAAGCGAGCGGATATTGTCGGTCAGCGCGCGCACGCGCTGCATGAGGCGGTTAATGAGTTTCAGCGCAAAGTCGGAGTCGGCGGCCACCAGCGCCTTGAAATCGGTTTTCGTGATGATCATGAAGCGGCTGGTTTCCAGCGTCGCCACCGAAGCGGAGCGCGGGCCTTCATCGATCACCATCTCGCCGAAATACTCGCGCGGGCCGAGCACGTTGATCAGCATTTCGCGGCCGTCGGCGTTGCGCAGAAAGACTTTCACCCGGCCGGAGAGGATGATGAAAATCGAGTTGGATTGGTCGCCTTCGTTGACGACGACGGTGTTTTTCTGAAACGTCTGCTCGCTGGCGTGCGCCGACAGCGTGCGCAACTCGTCGTCGTCGAGTTTGCGTGCATTGTCCGGCGGGCCGTCGTTTGTCGGCGCGTTGGTCGTCATGACTGGCGGAGCGCAGTGGTGGCGGGTGCAAAACGCATTGGCATCATGATAAAGGTTTCTCCGGCGTTTTTTCGATCGCGTCGTAACCGAAGACTTCGAGCGCCGAATGTCCCTTGATGGCGCGCGCGCCCAGCGGCACCAGTCCGTCGCGGTTTTCCAGGCGGTCGGCGACGGCGTGCGAGCAGACGAGATGGTAGCCGACTTCCTTGGTTAGCCCTTCGAGGCGCGATGCGACGTTGGTGACGTCGCCGATCACCGAATATTCGTGCCGCGTCGCTGCGCCTATGTGTCCGGCGACACCTTCGCCGGCGTGCAGGCCGACGCCGATTTCGAGCGGAATTTCGCCCTTTGCCGCAAGGCCGGCGTTCAGTTCGCACAGGTTCTGCAGCATTGCGCGCGTGGCGTCGAACGCCGCCGCGCACGGGTTGGACATCGGCTGCGGCACGCCGAACACTGCCATGATGCCGTCGCCCATGAAACTGACGACGGTGCCGCCGTGGTCGTGAATGATGGGCACGATACGATCGAAATAGTCGTTCAGAAAAGCGATCGTCTGCTCTGGCGTCATGCGTTCGCTGCGGGTCGTGTAGCCGCGTATGTCGGAGAACAGCACGCACGCAAACTGCTTGGTGCCGCCGAGCGACGGGTTCAGCGTGCCGGCGAGGATGCCCCGCATCACCGCCGGACTGACATAACCGCCAAACGAGCGCCGCAGCCGGCGTCGTTCCCGCAGGTTGAGCACGGTTTCCCACAGCTGGCGCCCGCCGACGGCAATCAATGCGATCAGCATGACGTTTGCGACCGGCAGTTCAAGACCTTTTGTCAGGGCGAGGGTCGATGCGCCTACGCACCCGGCCCACAGGAAGGCGATTACGGCGAGCGCAACGGCGGGCGGCGGCGCCCACAGCCAGAGCAAGCCGGCGGCGAGGGCGAGCGCCATCGGAATCCACTTTGCAACAGGCTGTATCAGTCCGTCATTCAGCAGGTTGCGCAACGCCTGGGCGTGCAGCAGCACACCCGGCGCGTTGGGCGCAGCCGGATCCCACGCGACGAGATTGACCGGTGCGGCAAGCCGGTCTTCGAATTTCAGCACGCTGCCGAGCATAACCGCCTTGCCGTCAAACGCGAGCTGAAGTTTGGCGCTGTCGCCGGAGTCATACCATTCGAGCACGGATTGCAGCGGAATGAAATTAAACGCGGCGCCGGCCGTAAAGTCGATCAGTCCTTCGCCGACTGGCTTGCCCAGTCGACGGGCCATCTGGCCGACCAGGGTTGAGACGGTGCTCTCGTCCACTTGGATCCGCTCGTCAAAACGGCGCACCACGCCGTCGGCGTCAACCGGCAACAACGCATAGCCCGTCGCGTCCTTGCCGGCGGCGGCCAAAAAGGACGGATAGACCGGACGCGTGACACCCGCCTGATCAACCGTCAGCGGCAATATGACCGGCGTCGTGCGGCGGGCAATCAATATGCCGGTCAGCAATTTGCGGTCGTAGCCGGGCGCAATCGCTTCGTAGCTGCGGTCGGGCAATACGACGTCAAGGCCTATCACGGTAGCGCCCGCGCCGGCGGCCGCCTGCATGAACTTGCCCAGATGGGCGTGCCATAAGGTAAAGGGCTCGCGCAGCACGCCGGTGGTGTCTTCGTCAAAGCCGACGATGACGACTTCGTTTTTGACCGGACGCAACGCGTGCGTCCTGAGCGCCTTGAATTGCGCGTCGAGCAATTTCAAGTCGAGCGGGCGCAGACCATCGCTGTAGTTGAGCCCCGCGGCAAATAACAGGAGGCAAATGGCGACGCCGGCGCGTGTCATTGTCATGGCGTAAAGTCTAGCAGGTCGCCGGCCGCTTTCGCATACTTCGCGGCGGGCAGCGTGCGAAAGTGTGAATATTCAACAAATTTTGGGTGGCGTAAAGCACTGCGCGCGGAAACCAGCCGGCTTATGCTTGATTTTGCGGTTTCGGTCAGGGAAGGCACGGGGCCGGCGGCAAACTTTAATCAAGAACCACGCGCATTTTGTTATGCTATATGCGTCAGGTGGCGACTGGATGATGAAGTTTGGCGCCGGGGTGGAAATGAAACTGCGGTAAGGGTCGAGGAGTAACGGATCATGAAAACACAGGCTGATTTTTCCGCGATGTTGCGCCGGTGGCTGGGCGTTGTCTTTTTCGCCACGCTCGGCATATTGCCGGTTGCGGGTCATGGCGCCGGGGTCGCGATGGTGACGGACTTGCAGGGCAAGGCGACGGTGGCGGGCGACGGGCGCACGCGTGACGTGACGATACTTGCCGAGCTCGACGCGGGCGCGCAGGTACAACTCGCGGCGGGTGCAACGCTGGTCGCCCTGTATCTCGACGGGGGCGACGAGTATGTATTCAAGGGGCCGGCTTCAATCGTTTTCAGATCCGTGCAGCCGGACGTCACCAGCGGAGCCAAACCCGAGAAGCGCAGCCCTTCGCTCGGCAAGGGCGGCAACACGATCCGTATCAAACCGGTGGGCATGGCGCAGGGAGCAATGGTGATGCGCGGGTTCCGCACCGGCGCGCGTATTCAATTGCTGAACCTGCACAAGACGCGCACGCTGGAGACCCAGCCCGAGTTTCGCTGGCAGGAGCTGCAGGCCGGCGTCAAATATCAGATCGAAATCACCGACGACACCGGCCGCGTGGTGCACGAGGCACAGGTGGACGCCGCTTCCTACAAACCGCCCGCGAGCCTGGTGCTGAGAGAAGGCGCGCCCTACACATGGGAGGTCTCGGCGCGGCTCGCCGACGGACGCAAATATGCAAGTTCTGCGGATTTCGCGCTGGCCCCCGCCGCGCTGCGCACTCAGGCTGAAGCTCTGCGGCCCGCGGCAACCGCGCCGTTGTCGAGCCGCATCGCCTATGCGGCATGGCTCGACCAGGTCGAGTTGAAAGACGAGGCGCGCAAATACTGGAAGGCGGCAGCTGCCGAGCGCCCCGAAGATCCGCGGCTGAAAGCGCTCGCCGATCAATAAGGTCATTCCAGCCCGCAGCAAGCATGATCGCTGCAAAGGAAAATTTGATGCCGTTACCTGGAATTGCGTTGTCCGCATGCGCCGGGCTTCTCGCCGTCCTATTGACCACCGGCGCGCTCGCACAAGCGGACAAGATCGAGGAGGCGATCGGCCAAAGTCAGTCGAGTACGGCGATCCGCGAAATGCAAGCGCAGGCGCGCGCCGAAGTTCCCACGACCGACGATAAGCACGAACTCGCGATTTTTTATCACAAGCGCGGGTTCGCGAACTCCCGCCTGGGTAATTACGGCAGCGCCGTCGATGACTTGCGGCTCGCCCTGGAAAACACTCAACCCAAACGGCCGACCCCCGACCAATGGGGCAACCGCTGGCGGATTCAAAACGAATTGGGGAATACTTACGAGGCGCGGGGGGACTGGTTTTCCGCCATCGATCTGTGGAATAGCGTCGCGCAAAGTTCCGAGCAGTCCGATGGTTTTCATTTTCATTTTGCGCAGTTGCGGCTGATGAGCGCGTATGGCGTGCTCGGTCAACTGTCTGAGGCCGACAAGGCACGGCAGGTAGCGGACGCAACACTATCGCGGCTGCGCGGCACTCCCCAATGGGCGACGTTTGGGTTCAATGCCCTGTACGTGAACAACCGGTATACCGCAGTCTTTTTCAGCCGACAGGGGAACGGTCCCGAGGCAGAGCGCAGGTATCGCGCTTCACTGGAAGCGGCCGAAAAATATTTGCCGGTCGCGCAGGACAAGCTCGGAAATAACAGGCAGGAGATGCGCGTCGCCATCGACAACATCCGCACCGCGAAGACGGATCTTGCCGACGCCTTGGCGACACAGGGCAAGTACGCAGAGGCGGAGGCGTACGCGCGCGCGGGGCTCGAAGGCGCTCTTGCGTCGTATGGTTTCAATACGACCGCAGTCGGGTACGCGCTGCTCGTCGTCGGCTGGACGCGGTTTCAGCAAGGCGATATTGCCGGCGCGGAGATGTATTACCGTTACGCGGTTACAGCAGTCGAAGGTTCAGGCGTTGTGCGGCATTCCACAACGCTCGCAGAGCGGCGCGCTGCACTGGCGAATGCGCAGATTGTGCAAGGACGGTGGAGCGACGCACTCAAGGTGTTTGAGGAACGCGACCGGGGACTGGCATCGGACGCCGCCCAATTCAAACGTTATGGCTCGCGGCACGTGAGTTGGGCATATGCGCTGCACAAGACCGGACGATCGGAACTCGCGACGCGCAGGACTCAGGAAATGCTTACGGCGCAGCTAAGACGCCCGGTGCCGGACCGGTGGTACGTCGCGCAGTTGCGGGGCGTGCTGGGAATGGCACTGGCAGCGAGTGGCAAGACGGCCGAAGCGCTAAAGGCCTTTCAGGAATCCGTTCCCGAGCTGATCCGTCGTGACCAGGACGATGCGACGGCGGAGAACACGGGTTACTGGCGCGCATTCTGGCAGCGCGTCATTCTGGAGAGTTATCTCGATCTGTTGGCGAAGCTTTACGCATCGGGCGAAGCCGTGGCGAATCTTGATATCGTTGCCGAATCGTTCCGCATCGCAGATATCGCGCGCGGTTCGAGCGTGCAGGAGGCGATTTCCGCAACGGCGGCGCGCGCCCAGCTTCCCGACCGGAACCTGGTGGAACTGGCGCGCAAGGAACAGGACGCACTCAATCGTATCGTGGCGCTAAACCGGATTCTCTCGGGGCTTGCCGGATCCACGGACGCGCGCAGCGCCAGGATTTTGTCGGACATGCGCACTGAGATAGAACGGTTGCGCAAGGAGCATGCGGACCTGCGCACCGACATCCGCAAGCGCTATCCCGAGTATGCCGAATTGATCGATCCGAAGCCCGCCGGCATCGACGATGTTCGCAAGGCATTCGCGCCCGGCGAAGCCATGGTGTCGATTTACCTTGGTGAGTCGCAGTCCTATGTGTGGACGATAGTTGCCGGTGGCAAAGCCGGATTCCGCGTGGTTCCACTCAAACGCGAAGAGATTGAGCGCGATGTGCGCGAACTGCGCAAGGCGATGGATTTCGGCGAGGGTACTGTAGAGCAGTTACGGCCTTTCGACCTTGGACTCGCGCACAAGCTGTATCGGGCGTACTTCGAACCGGACGAAGCCATGTGGAAAGAGGCGCAAATCCTGAACATAGTTCCAAACGGCGCGCTCGGTGAGCTTCCGTTCGCGTTGCTCGTTACGGCGGCACCTGCGCAACAGCCCGCAGCCGGGGCCCAGGCGGCCTACCGGGATGTGCCGTGGCTGGCCCGCAAGGTGGCGATCGCACAATTGCCCTCGGCGAGCGCGTTCGCAGCACTCAGGCGAACGCCGCCTGGAAAGGCCGCACGGCAGCCGTTCGTTGGCTTTGGCGATCCTCTGTTCGTGGCCGCCGCCGCAGCGGGTGCGCGCAGAGGGGTGGTGCGCAACCTGACCGTCCAGAAGGTCGCGGATGCTGCAGAAGCGCAATTCAGCGCGATGGCAAAAGGGCAAGGCGCGCAGCAGCCGGGCGCCGCGCTGGCGACGCGAACGTTATCGCAATCGTTTGCGCTGTTTAGCGCGTTGCCGGATACGTCCGACGAGTTGAGAGAGATTGCTGCCACGCTCAAGGCTGATCCTGCTCGCGACGTGTTCCTGGGTCGCGCGGCAACCGAGAAGAACGTCAAGCAGGCGCGACTGGAAAACGCGCGAGTCGTGGCGTTTGCAACTCACGGCATCGCGTCCGGAGAGCTCACGGGGCTTGATCAGCCGGCACTGGTGTTATCCAACCCCGCCCTCTCGGGCGATAACGACAATGACGGCTTTCTCACGATGGAGGAAGTGCTGGCGTTGAAACTCGACGCCGATTGGGTGGTGCTCTCGGCCTGCAACACCGCAGCGGCGGATGGCAGGGCGAGCGAAGCAGTATCGGGGCTGGGACGTGCTTTCTTTTATGCCGGCGCGAGAAGTCTGCTGGTTTCGAATTGGGCGGTGGAGACGACCTCTGCTCGCTTGCTTACCACTGAAGTGTTCCGGCGACAGTCTGAGAATCCGCAAATGACGCGGGCCGAGGCGTTGCGTCAGGCTATGCTGGCGTTAATGGCGAGACACGCCATTGATCCCGCGAACAAGCAACCCTCGTTCAGCTACGCGCACCCGGCTTTCTGGGCGCCATTCAGCCTGGTCGGCGATGGGTCCGGCCGTTAATGTTCTTCGCTTTGTCGGTAAATGGGGCCCGCCGCCAGTGGCAGCCAATGGGCTTTATCGGCTATCATTAAAAAAGCCGGTTTTCTTGTGATCCTGGCCGGGCTCGCCACCGTTTTTCTGGTCAACACCATGCGCGCCATGCGCGCCGAGCAGGGGGCGATGCGCCGCGCGATCGCCAACATGGACTGGACCACCGTGCTGGGGCATTTGCAAAGCTCGGGCAAGGAGTCGGTGCGTATTCTCGACATCATCGACAAGCGCCTGCAGAAACTCGAGGCGCTGGAAAAACTGCAGATCTCCCAGTCGTCATTCAAGCAGAACCGCTGACGCGACTCGCGCGGTTTAATTAAAAGGGCGGCTGCGGCCGCCCTTTTTTATCTCATGCGGGCATGGCCAAGGCCAATTCGCGGTTATTGTGGCGCAAGGTGGTCCACCACTAGTTGCTTGCCTTCCTTGCGCACGAATTCCATAAAGCTTTGCGCGACAAGCGTCGGTCGTTTGCCGACGGGGTAAACGAAGTACCAGTGGCCCTCAATGGGCAGGCCTTTGACGTCGAGCGTCGCAAGACGGTCGTTCTCGGTGTCGAGACCGAGGTTGTAGCGCGACATGATCGACACGCCAAGGCCGGCGAGTATCGCTTGCTTGATCGCCTCGTTCGAGCCGAGTTCCATGCGGATATTGGGCCTGACGCCGTGCTGGTCGAAGATCTGCTGCACATTCATGCGCGTCCCGGAGCCGGGTTCGCGCATCAGAAACGGTTCGGCTGCAAAGCGCGCAAACGGTATCCTCCGCTCGCGCGCGAGGGGATGATCCGCATATGCGTAGGCCACCAGCGGATTCGGCAGGATCATCTGTGTCACCACGTCAACATCCTGCGGCGGGTTGGCGAAAATATAAAGATCGTCCGCATTGTTGTTCAGGCGCTCGATCAGTACCTGGCGGTTGTGGATCTGTAGCGCAACGTCTACACCCGGATGTTTTTGCACGAACGCCGCGAGCATGCGCGGGGCGAAATACTTTCCGGTAGTGCTGACGGCCAGCCGCAGCCGGCCGGATTTCAGCCCACGCAGATCCGCGAAACGGTCTTCTACGCGCGAGAGAGCCGCGAACATTTCCTCGCATGCGGCATAGAGCAGGCGGCCGGCGTCGGTCAGGTGGATTTTACGCCCGACCTGGGCGACCGCTTCAAAGACGCTCAGTTGGGGCAGGGTGCCATGCTTCAGATAACGGCGGATTTTGCTTTGCGGCATGTGGTTTCTCCAATTTCAAGAGTTGAACACTGCCGTGCCCGTTTTGAGGGGCAGCGGCCTTTACCCCGGACAAGCAAAGGCCACCAACAAAAAAAGACCTTTACCATGTCTGGCAAAGGTCTCGCTCGCAACGTTGCAGTTGCCGGCACGACCGGGGAAACGCTCCCGTATTGACGATCGTGCAGTAACAGCCCAACCGCGGCTGCCGAAGCTACTCCCCTTTGGAGGGTGCCGATCATTACGATCAGGCCCGCGAATTATACCGATGGATAATCGAAACGCAAGCGCCGCCCCTGGGCGGACAGGCGCCGGGCAGACGGGTAATTACGTTTGCTAAAGTCAGGAATAGCCGGCGGGCGTGACTCATTACGAAAGCAAAGCCTGCCCATTAAGAACATTCACTTGTGCGGTGAAGCGCGGCCGGCATAATGGCGGCGTTGCAGTCGCGGGGCGTCAAAGTTTGCCCCCTTCGGCACAGGTGTACCCTCCCCAGGGGGAGTAGCTACAGGCGGCACCACCGCCTGCGGTAAAGCCGTCAACACGGGAGCAATCCCCGGTTTTACTGGCAACCACTGCGTTGTAAGCGAGACCTTGGTCAGGCCGTCATGCGGCCTGGCTGGCTCGTTCGGCACGGGGTGCGATTAGCGACTTTTTTGTATCTGGGAGGTATCAATGGATCTGTTTTCCGCACAGTTTTTCTCCGCACTGCTGGCCATCGTCATCATCGACCTCGTGCTCGCCGGCGACAATGCAATCGTAATAGCACTTGCCGCGCGCAAGCTGCCGGCGCATCTCAGGACCAAAGCGATCGCTTGGGGCACGGTCGGCGCGATCGTGGTTCGCAGCTCGCTGACGGTCGTGGTGGTCTGGCTGCTCAAGATTCCTGGCCTGTTGCTCATCGGCGGCGCGTTGCTGGTGTGGATCGCCTACAAGCTGCTGTTGCCCGAGCCGCAGGATGAAGGCGCAAAGCACAGTGCCGCCGATAGCTTCTGGGGCGCGATGAAAACCATTGTTATCGCCGACGCCGTAATGGGGTTGGACAATGTGCTGGCCGTGGCCGGGGCGGCGCAGGGCAGCTTCCTGCTGGTGGTGCTCGGCCTCCTGATCAGCATACCGATCGTGATCGGCGGCAGCCAGATCATCCTCAAGTTCGTCGACCGGTTCCCGGCAATTGTTTATGTCGGCGCCGGCGTGCTCGCCTGGACTGCCGCAAAAATGATGATGAGCGAACCCTTGATCAAGGATTACTTCGTCGATCAGGTTGCGCTTTCATTGGTGGTATATACAGTCGTTATCGGTGGTGTGCTCGGCGCGGGAATGCTGGTCAGTCGCCGTCGCATCGGTCAGCGCGTCGCCGCGCACGTAGTGGATTTGGCAGCAACGCCTGCGGCTGCCTTGAATGCGGGCACTTCAATTGGAGGAATGCACATGATGAAGGTTCTGATTCCCGTCGATGGATCCGACAATTCGCAGCAAGCCGTACGCCACGTGGTGAATCGCCGTCTGCAAAACCCGGCGCTTGAAGTGCACCTTCTGCATGTGCGGACACGGATGTCGCGGCATATTACGCGGTTCCTCAACAAGCGCGATCTTGCTGCCTACCATCGTCAGGAGGCCGACAAAGCCCTGCTGCCGGCACGCCAGCTTCTCGACAGCTTTGGCGTCCCGCACGCCTGCCATATGGAACTCGGTGTCAAAGCAACGACGATCGACCGCGTGGCGCGCCGTCTGCGCGTCGACCAGATTGTCATGGGCACCGCGCGCAGGAACTCGCTGACCCGGCTCATCGAGGACTCGGTTGCCAACCAGGTGATTGAAACGTCGCGGGTGCCGGTGGAGATAGTCGCAGGGCGGGAAATCTCCCGTTTCGAGCGCTACGGCCTTCCCGCGGGTCTCGGCACCGCGCTTGCGCTGCTGGTGATCGCGACGGATTAGCCTTTCCTGATCGCATGTTGTGAGTGGCCGGGCACCCATCGGTGCCCGGCCTTTTTTTGCAGGCTGCGATGCTGGCTCGTCAGCTTGTTTTGTAAAACGGGCTGATCTATCCTCGAAGCGTCACGGAAATGGAGCCTTACGTGCGGGTGGTTCATGCGTTACGCGAATTCGTGGCACTCGAGTCTGCCGGGGGCATCCTGCTTGCGCTTGCCGCCGCCGCGGCGCTGGTGCTCGCAAATTCGCCGCTCGCGTTCCTGTATGACGCATTTCTCGATACGCCGGTCGAGGTGCGCGTCGGGGTAATGGGAATTGCGAAGCCGTTGCTGCTGTGGATCAACGACGGGCTGATGGCGATATTCTTCTTTCTGGTGGCGCTTGAACTCAAGCGCGAAGCGCTCGAGGGCGAACTCTCGGACCTGCGGCAGGTCGTGCTCCCGGCGGTCGCCGCGGTCGGCGGCATGGCAGCGCCAGCCATGATTTATGCCGCGATCAACGCGGAAAACCCGGTCGCGCTTGCCGGCTGGGCGATTCCGACGGCAACCGACATCGCCTTTGCGCTGGGCGTGCTTTCGCTGCTGGGCAACCGGGTGCCGGGCGGGCTCAAGGTGTTCTTGCTCACGCTCGCGATTCTCGATGACCTCGGGGCGATCGTCATCATCGCGACGTTCTACGCCGGCAACCTCGCGCCCGTTTCGCTGTTGATTGCGGCGGCGGCCCTGCTGGTGCTGTTCGTGCTCAACCGGTCGGGCGTGGTGCGCCTCACGCCCTATTTTCTGGTCGGGCTCGTGCTGTGGGTGTCGGTGCTGAAATCCGGCGTGCACGCGACCCTCGCCGGCGTCGCACTGGGGCTGTTTATTCCACTGCGCGCGGGCGGCGCCGAGTCGCATTCGCCATTGCGGCGCCTGGAGCACGATCTGCATGCGCCGGTTGCGTTCGCGATCCTGCCGCTGTTTGCGTTTGCGAACGCCGGCGTGTCCCTCGCCGGTATCGGCCTGGACGCGTTTCTGGAACCGGTGCGGTGCGGTGCGGCTTCGCGCGACTGCCCGAGGGCGCCGGATGGGGGGCGATGCTGGGCGTATCCGTGCTGTGCGGCATCGGTTTTACGATGAGCCTGTTCATCGCCGGGCTCGCTTTTGAGGGGACGGGCGGCGAGTACGTCGTGCAGACGCGGTTGGGAGTGCTGTTGGGTTCGCTCGCCTCAGCAGTCGTTGGCCTCGCGATCCTGCGGGCGGTGCTGCCGCCGTTGCGCGCCGCGGGCTAGACGGCAGATTGCGGCGACAAGTTTGGGTGCAATTCGAAGCCGGGGGAGCGCCGCGCGTATCTTTACCAGGCCCGGCGACGTTTACTGGCGGGATCGCGCGCGAACCGGCGCGGATGACGCGCCAGGCAGTTCATAGGCATGGACGTCACCTGTGGCGTCGATCTGATAGCGCAACAGGCAGCCAACGCCACCCAGGGCCATCAGGGCGTCGCAGTATTCGACCACTTCTACTGGA
>JAIOOZ010000011.1 GCA_021414185.1 Betaproteobacteria bacterium | reverse complement strand
ACGGACGCTTTTTGGCGCCGCCACGTGCCAGTCTGATCACTACCATGGGAAATCCGACCCTGAAAATGCGGAAAGGGCGTGATTTTACGCTAGTTTTTGACTTTAACGCAAGGTAAGTAACGGGTGCGGCAAGCCGCAATTGCGCCAAGCCCTTCAAGCTGGCTAAAAACCGTAACTTGCTGATCTAAAATATAAAGGCGGCTGGCGGCGGTTACGCCGTCCACCCCGCGCGCTCAACGCATGCCGCCGGGCAGCATACCCTTCATGGAGCGCATCATCTTGGCCATGCCGCCCTTGGCCATCATCTTCATCATTTTCTGCGTCTGCTCGAACTGCGCGAGCAGGCGGTTGACCTCCTGCACGCTGACGCCGGCGCCGGCCGCGATGCGGCGCTTGCGCGAGGCCTTGAGCAGCTCGGGTTTCGCGCGTTCCTGCGGCGTCATCGAATTGATTATGCCTTCGATGCGGCGGACCTGGCGGTCGTCCATCTGCGCCTTGCCCGCCGCCTGCGCGAGCTGCCCCGGCAATTTGTCGAGCATGGCGGTGACGCCGCCCATCTTTTTCATCTGGCCGATCTGCTGCTTGAAGTCTTCGAGATCGAAGCCCTTGCCCGACTTCAGTTTCCTGGCGAATTTCTCCGCTTCATCGCGGTCGACCGTACGCTGCGCGTCTTCTATCAGCGACAGCACGTCGCCCATGCCAAGTATGCGCGACGCCATGCGGTCGGGATGAAAGACTTCGAAGCCAGTCAACTTTTCGCCGACGCCGGCAAACTTGATCGGCTTGCCGGTCACCTGCCGCACCGACAGTGCTGCGCCGCCGCGTGCATCGCCATCGAGCTTGGTCAGCACGACGCCGGTCAGCGGCAGCGCGTCGGCGAAAGCCTTGGCAACGTTGACCGCGTCCTGGCCCTGCATCGAATCGACGACAAACAGGGTTTCAATCGGGTTCAACGCGGCATGCAGCCCGCGGATTTCACTCATCATCGCCTCGTCTATAGCGAGACGGCCCGCAGTGTCGACGATCAGCACGTCGTGATAATGCTTACGCGCGTAATCGAGTGCGGCGAGAGCGATGTCGGCCGGTTTGTCGCTGCCGGACGACGGGAAGAAATCGACTTCGATTTGCGCGGCGAGCGTTTTGAGCTGCTCGATTGCGGCCGGACGGTAGACGTCGCAGCTCGCCAGCAGCACTTTCTTTTTCATCTGCTCGCGCAGCATTTTGGCGAGCTTGCCGCTGGTGGTCGTCTTGCCAGAGCCCTGCAGGCCCGCCATCAGGATCACCGCGGGCGGCGTGGTCGCGAGATCGAGCGCGGCATCGGTCTCGCCCATCAGCGCCACCAGCTCGCGATGCACGACACCCACCAGCGCCTGGCCCGGCGTGAGGCTGCCCATCACCTCCTGGCCAAGCGCGCGTTCGCGCACCTGCGCGACAAAGTCCCGGACGACCGGCAATGCAACGTCAGCTTCGAGGAGCGCCATGCGCACTTCGCGCAGCGCGTCCTGGATATTGGTTTCGGTCAGCCGCGCTTCGCCGCGCAGCGTTTTCATGACCTGCGACAGCCGTCCTGTCAGACTCTCGAACATGCGGGATCCGTAATTAGTTGCATGGCGCGGCGCGGCGATGCACTGGTGTAAACTGGTGGCCAACGACCATGCTGGACTTCGTATTCTATCCGATCACCTCACTGATGTACGCGGCGCTCGCCGCGTATTTCTGGCGCATGCACTGGTTGCCGGCCGCCGCCGCGCCAGCCGCGCGCGCGGAATCGGGCAACATCGAACACATCGCAGTGCTGGTACCGATGGCGTTGCACGCCATGCTGCTTTATCAGTCGGTGTTCGCGGGCGACGGCATGCGTCTGGGCATCGGCAACGCGATATCGACCATCGTCTGGCTCACGGTCGCCATCTACTGGCTGGGCAATCTCGTCTACAAAGTTGCAGGGCTGCAGGCGATGGTCATGCCGGTGGCGGCAGTGTGCGTATTGCTCCCCACCCTCTTTGCCGACACGCGCGCGCTGCCGAACACCCAGCTTGCTGCGTTCAAGACGCACCTCGTGATCTCGATGCTCGCATACAGCCTGTTCACCATCGCCTCGCTGCACGTGCTGCTGATGGCGCTGCTCGAGCGCCGGCTGCACGGCGGCGAACTGCCGCTGGCGCTGCAAAAACTGCCGCCGCTGCTGACCATGGAAACGCTGCTGTTTCGCATCATCGCCGCGGGGTTCGTGCTGCTGACGCTGACGCTCGCGAGCGGCATCATATTTTCCGAGGAATTGTTCGGCAAGGCGATGCGCTTCAATCACAAAACGGTGTTCGGCATCCTGTCGTGGGTGATTTTCGCGGCACTCCTCGGCGGCCGCAGCCTCTACGGCTGGCGCGGCCGCATCGCCGTGCGCTGGACACTGACCGGCTTTCTGATGCTGGTGCTCGCCTACGTCGGCAGCAAGTTCGTGCTCGAAGTGGTACTCGGGCGCGGCTGAGTCGCCGGTGCGTCAACCTGGATCCGCACGACGCGGAACCGGCATGAAGAGGTGCAGCCAATGGAAGTCCTGATACTGTTTTCCCTTATCCTGCTCAACGGCGTGTTCGCCATGTCGGAAGTGGCGCTGCTGACCGCGAGCAAACAGCGGCTACAGGCACAGGCGAGGGGCGGCGACCTGCTGGCTGCAGCCGCGGTGAGGCTGGGGCTTGAACCGACGCGATTTCTGTCGACGATACAGATCGGCATCACGTCGATCGGACTCTTGAGCGGAATCTACGGCGAAGCGGTACTGGCCGCGCCACTGGCGAAGTGGCTTGAGACCTTCGGCATCGACCCGCGGACAAGCAGCATCGTCTCTACCGCCATTGTCGTGGTCACGGTGACGTATGTATCCATCGTGGTCGGTGAAATCGTCCCCAAGCGGCTGGGCCAGTACAACGCCGAAAAAATCGCGCGCCTGGTCGCATGGCCGATGCGGATACTCGCGATCGCGTCGGCGCCGTTCGTTCACCTGCTGTCGGCGTCCACCGACGCCATCCTGAAACCTGTGCTGCGGTTGCTGGGTATCAACGAAGTCGCCGGCTCGCAGCCCCTGTCGCCCACGGAGTTGCGCACCATAGTCCTTGAGTCCTCGAACTTCCTGCCGAAGAAGCATGTCTCCATTCTGCTCAATCTGTTCGACCTCGAAAGCATCACGGTCAATGATGTGATGACGCCGCGCAACCAGATCGAGTCCATCGACATCGACGCGGCGCCCGAAGTCCTGCGCCAGCAGCTCGCCACCGCCTATCACCGCCGTTTGCCGGTATACCAGGGGCAGCCTGACAACATCGTTGGCATCATACAGTTGCGCAAGGTGCTGTCAGTGAGCCAGGACGACGAGATCAGCGCCGAACATTTGCGCGAGATCATGCGCGAACCCTACTTCATCCCTTCGGGCACTCCGCTGTTCACGCAATTGCAGCAGTTCCAGGAACACCAGGACCGCCTGTGTTTTGTCGTCGATGAATACGGCGAATTGATGGGGCTCCTGACGCTCGAAGACATCGTCGAGGAGCTGATCGGCGAATTCGCCACGCACTCGCCGCTGCAGCCCGCGCACTTTCACCGCCAGGACGACGGCTCCTACGTGGTCGAAGGCGGCAGCCTGCTGCGCGAACTGAACCGCAAGCTCGGCTACCGTTTTCCCCTCGACGGGCCGAAGACGCTCAACGGCCTGATACTGGAGCATTTCCGCGACATTCCCGAACCCGGCGTGAGCGTCAGGATCGCCGGCCACCGGATGGACATCGTGCAGACCCAGGACCGCGTGGTAAAGGCGGTGCGCCTCGCGCCCGCGGCCGACGCCGCGCTCGAACCGGCCGCCGGTTCCTAGACCGGGCTTAAGTGCCTTTACAAAGCAAACGCACACGGGCATCATTGTGAAGATTGGAATCTAACCGATTGGTTAGATTGGAATTATGGGAGAAACCTAATGGCGACCACAGCCGCGACTGCCACCAAGAAAGACGTCAAGGAATTTACCTATTCCTGGACCGGCACCGACAAGGCTGGCAAGACGCTGCGCGGCGAAATGAAAGCCGGCGGCGAAGCCGTGGTCAACGCGATGCTGCGCCGGCAGGGCGTCAAGGTCCTCAAGGTCAAAAAGCAGTCGGTGCGAAGCGGCGGCTCGATTTCGGACAAAGACATTACGCTGTTCACGCGCCAGCTCGCGACCATGATGAAATCCGGCGTGCCGCTGCTGCAGGCGTTCGACATCGTCGGCAAGGGCCACAGCAACGCGGCGGTGCAAAAGCTGCTGATGGACATCAAGACCGAAGTCGAAACCGGCTCCAACCTGAAGTCGGCTTTCGAGAAGCACCCGCTCTACTTCGATGCGCTGTTCTGCAATCTGGTCGGCGCCGGCGAACAGGCCGGTATTCTCGACAGCCTGCTCGACCGCCTGGCGACCTACAAGGAAAAAGTGCAGGCGATCAAAGGCAAGATCAAGGCCGCCCTGTTTTATCCGATCGCAATTATCGTGGTGGCATTCGTCATCACCGCGGTCATCATGATTTTCGTTATTCCCGCGTTCAAACAGGTGTTTGCAAGTTTCGGCGCCGATCTGCCGGGCCCGACGCTGATAGTCATGGCGATTTCCGAATTCTTCGTCAAGTTCTGGTACCTGATTTTTGGCGTGGTCATCGGCGGCGTATGGGGTTTCCTCTACGCATGGAAGCGCTCCAAGTCGGTGATGATTTTCATGGATTGGCTGGCGCTGCGGGCGCCTGTTTTCGGCGACATGGTGCGCAAAGCCACCGTCGCGCGCTGGACGCGCACGCTGGCAACCATGTTCGCCGCCGGCGTGCCGCTGGTCGAAGCGCTCGATTCGGTGGCGGGCGCCGCCGGCAATCACGAATACTATCTTGCCACCAAGAAAATCCAGTCCGAGGTTTCGACCGGCTCGAGCCTGACGGTATCCATGCAGAACGTCGAGATGTTTCCCAACATGGTGCTGCAGATGGTCGCCATCGGCGAGGAAGCCGGCTCGCTCGACGGCATGCTGTCCAAGGTCGCCGACTTTTTCGAAGCCGAGGTCGATGACGCCGTCGACGCGCTGTCGAGCCTGATGGAACCGCTGATCATGGTGGTGCTCGGCACGCTGATTGGCGGCATGGTTATCGCGATGTATCTGCCGATCTTCAAACTCGGTCAAGCAGTTTGAAAAACGGAGAGGGGCGAGGCGAGAGGTGAGAGGCGAGATCTCCACCGGCCCTGCGGTATTCCCCTCTCGCCTCTCGCCTCTCGCCCCACGCTTCGCGTTCTGATGACCCTGCTCCAGTCTTTTCAAGCGTATCCCGCGCTGTTTGTAACCGCCGTAACGGTGCTGTCGCTCGCGATCGGCAGCTTCCTGAACGTCGTCATCCACCGTCTGCCGAAAATGCTCGAACGGCAATGGCGCGATGAACTGGCCGAACTGAACGGGCAGGAAACCGCCACCGCGCCGCGCTACAACCTCATGCTGCCGCGTTCCCAATGTCCGGGCTGCGGTCATCAAATCAGCGCGCTTGAAAACGTGCCTGTCGTCAGCTACCTCGCGCTGCGCGGCAAATGCGCCGCGTGCAAAACGCGCATTTCACCGCGCTACCCGCTGGTGGAAGCCCTGACCGGCGCGCTGTCGGGTTTTATCGCCTGGCGTTACGGTTTCAGCTGGCACACGCTCGCCGCGCTGGTTTTCGTGTGGGCCATGATCGCGCTGGCGTTCATCGATCTCGACACTTTTTACCTGCCAGACGACATCACGCTGCCGCTGGTGTGGGCGGGCCTGCTGGTGAACATGGGCGGCGTGTTCGTTGACTTGCAGTCGGCGGTGATCGGCGCGATCGCGGGCTATCTGGCACTGTGGGCCGTGTTCTGGAGCTACAAGCTCGCGACCGGCAAGGACGGCATGGGCTACGGCGACTTCAAGCTGCTGGCCGCGATCGGCGCCTGGCTCGGCTGGAAAATGCTGCCGGTGGTCATCCTGCTGTCTTCTTTCGTCGGCGCGATCGTGGGAGTTTCGCTGATCGTATTCGCGCGCCACGGGCGCAACGTGCCGATTCCGTTCGGCCCCTACCTCGTGCTGGCAGGGCTCATCGCGCTGTTCTGGGGCGAGCCACTGCTCCAGTACTACCTGAAGAACCTTTAGAGCGCTCAACGCCATGCCGCCAGTGATAGCGCTTACCGGCGGCATCGGCAGCGGCAAGACCAGCGTCGCCGATATTCTGGCGGAACTCGGCGCCGCGGTCATCGACACCGATGAGATTGCCCATCAGCTGACCGCCGCGGGTCAGCCCGGTGCGCGTGCAATCGGCGCACAGTTCGGCGCCGAATATCTCGCTGCGGACGGCGCGCTCGACCGCAAGCGCATGCGCGAACTGGTTTTTGCGGACGCGCCCGCGAAAAAGAAACTCGAAGCCCTGCTGCATCCCATGATACGCGCCGAGGTGAAAGCGCGAATGAGTGCTGCGCCGGCTGCCGCGCCGTATGCCGTGATCGTGGTGCCGCTCCTGATCGAAACCGGCGCTTACCGCGAACTCGCCCGCCGGGTCCTGGTGGTCGACTGCGATGAAGAAGAACAGGTTGCGCGCGTGGTGCGCCGCAGTCAGCTCGCCCCGGAGGCGGTCAGGGCCATCATGGCGAGCCAGGTCAGCCGCGCCGAGCGGTTGCGCCATGCCGATGACATCGTGCGCAACGACGGGGACCTGCCGGGGCTGCGTGCCGCGGTCGAGGCACTGCATCGTAAATACCTCGAACTGCCGGAAAAGCCGCTCGGGACACGATGAAAATCCGCCAAATTACCGTCAAAAATCCCAATAAGGTCTTTATTTTTTTCAGATTATGTAGAACAATTGGCCGCACACTAATAACGATTACGCCCCCTGACGCGCCGTGATCAGCTACGAATACCCACTGAGTGAGCGGATCCGTACTTTGCTGCGGCTGGAAGACCTGTACGAGCGCGCGCTGTATTTCATCGCCAAGGCCGATCCGCAGGAACATCACGTCGCACTGCTGTGCATGTTCGAGATCCTCGAAGTCGCGGGCCGCGCCGATCTCAAATCCGATCTGTTGCAGGAACTCGAGCGCCAGAAGCAATCGCTCGAATCGCTGCGCGACAATCCCGATATTTCGCAGGAAGCGCTCGACAACATCCTGTGGGAAATTGACCGCACCTCGTCGCGGCTCTTCCAGATGTCGGGCAAGGTCGGCCAGGAACTGCGCGAAAACGAATGGCTGATGAGCATCAAGCAGCGCACCAACATCCCGGGCGGCGTGTGCGAATTCGACGTGCCGTCGTATCACTACTGGCTGCATCTGAGCACCGAGCAGCACCGGCATGATCTCGAAGGCTGGCTGGCGCCCTTCCTGCCGATCCGCGACGGCATCTCGATCGTGCTGCGCCTCTTGCGCGAAAGCGGCAAATGCTCCAACCAGACCGCGGTGCAGGGCGTCTATCAGCAGATGATGGCGGGACGCATCGCGCAAATGCTGCGCATCCGCCTGAAGCTCGACTA
>JAIOOZ010000010.1 GCA_021414185.1 Betaproteobacteria bacterium | reverse complement strand
CAGGCGGCGGCGCAACCTGTTCCTTCACCGGTTCGACTACGGGCTGCGGCTTGGGAGCGGGCGCAGGTTCCGGTTTAGGCGCCGCTGCAATAACGGCCGGCGGAGATACCGGTTTAACCGGCTCCACCACAACCTGCGGTGCGACTTCAGCAACGCGCGGGGCAGGAACGGCGCTCTGCGCAGGCGCAACAGGCGCTGCGGCGATCGCTTGCGGTACGATTTTTTCAACCGGCTTTTCCGCTATGACGGCCGGCGTCGGCGCAACCTGCGGCTTCGCTGCAATTTGCTCCTTGACCGGCTCAACGGGCTGCGGCTTGGGTACGGGCATTGCCACCGCGACCTCCGGTAGCGTTACCTTGGGCGACGGTTGCGGCGGCGACGCCAATGCAATTTCCGGTTTAGGCGCAGGCGGCGGAATAACCGGCGCGCTCGCGACCGCAACCGGCGGCACCGGAGCAGTCACCACTGGCTTTTCGGCTGGCGGTGGCGCGGTGGGAGTAACGATCAACCCCGTTTGAGGCGGTGCCTGCGCAAGCGATTTGACGGCAACATCGGCGGGAGCTTCGCGCTGCACCGGCGCGACTGCTATTGCGGGTTGAGCGGCGGGTGGCGCCGGAATCGGAATTGCCGGCCGGTCCTGCAGCGGCTTAAGTGGCGCACGAGCAATTTGCGCAGGTGGTGCCGCAGCTGCCGGCGGCGGTGCTTCAGCCGCAGATTGCGTGACATCGGTAAATGGCCGCGTCGCGACTTCACCCGGCGCAACCGGAATCGGCGCCGCGCGTTTGTCCTCGAGCACGACCATAGGCAAACAATCTTTGCTGACTGGAACCGGCGACTGCACGAGTCGCAAAACTACAGTGCCCGCATCAGGTTCGATTCTCGGCACGGTCACTTGCACCGAACAATGGCCGAGGTCCAGATAAGCCTGCTGCAAAGCCTGCTGCGCTTTTTGCACATCTGCAGCAGTCTTTTGCTTGCCGATGAATGGCGACACGAGGCGGGAAAAATCTTCTGCACGCAGCAGTGGCGTGCCTTCCACGGCGTAACCGTTGATATCAAAACGGGCAGCGGATGACGGCGCTTGAGCGAGTGCTGCCGTTGTAAGGAATATCCCTACAACGGCAGTTCCCGCCAATTTGAAAATCCAACCCGCCATCAGCTTCCCTGAGTTCTTATTTTGCTTATTTCTAATGGGCGAAATACTCTACTTTTTCATTATATAGCAATGAATTAAAAAAGAATATTGAAGGGAAATAACGGCTCGACAGCACCCCGGTTTGGCTGCGAAAATGTTGTTTTTTAGCAAATTCACCCCATTTCAGGCTATTCAATGACAAAAACCACCAGACATTGTCGACTTTTGATCCTCGGATCAGGCCCCGCCGGGTATTCGGCAGCCGTTTATGCTGCGCGCGCAAACCTCAAACCGGTGCTGATTACCGGGCTGGCCCAGGGCGGGCAATTGATGACCACGACCGATGTCGACAACTGGCCGGCGGACGCCATGGGTGTCCAGGGGCCAGAGCTCATGGAGCGCTTCCAGAAACACGCCGAGCGCTTCAAAACCGAGATCATTTTTGATCAGATACACACTGCCAAACTCGGCGAAAAACCACTCGCTTTGATCGGCGACAACGCCACCTACACCTGCGACGCGCTGATCATTGCAACGGGTGCCTCAGCCATGTATCTCGGCTTGCCATCGGAAGAAGCGTTCATGGGACGTGGAGTCTCCGGTTGCGCGACGTGCGACGGTTTTTTCTATAAAGAACAGGATGTTGCGGTGATTGGCGGCGGTAATACTGCGGTCGAAGAAGCGCTGTATTTGACCAATATTGCGCGCCACGTCACCGTCGTGCACCGACGCGACAAGTTTCGCGCCGAGGCGATTCTGGTCGACAAGCTCAACGAAAAAGTCGCGGCCGGCAAAGCCACCGTGCTCTGGGACAACGTGCTCGACGAAGTACTCGGCGATAAATCAGGCGTGACGGGAATGCGCATCAAGCACGCCAAGACCGGCGCAACTTCCGAACAGAAACTGCAGGGTGTTTTTATCGCCATCGGGCACCGCCCGAACACCGATATTTTCACCGGCCAGCTCGACATGAAAAACGGTTACATCATCACGCAAAGCGGGCTGAACGGCGGCGCCACCGCGACCACCGTGCCTGGCGTTTTTGCGGCCGGCGACGTACAGGACCACGTTTATCGCCAAGCGGTAACCAGTGCCGGCACGGGCTGTATGGCAGCGCTGGACGCGCAAAAATACCTCGAGTCGCTCGCGGGCTGATGCGCTTCGCGGCCGTGACGCACGCGGCATAGCGCGATGGCAAAGCGGCCTGCGAAATCCGGCGACGATGACGGCGACGTATTCGAGAAACTGTTTTCGAACGTCACCCCTCTGCCCGCCCACGGGCGGGTAGAGCACCCTGCGCTGCGCCGCAAACCGATACCGGAACAGCATTTGCGCGATGAACGCGCCGCACTCGCCGACAGTCTGAGCGATCACATAAGCTGGGACATCGGCACCGAGACGGGCGACCAACTCGTGTATCTGCGCAATGGACTTGCGCCGCAAACGCTCAAGAAACTGCGCCGCGGGCACTGGGTGATACAGGACGAACTCGACCTGCACGGACACACCACGGCCGAGGCACGCGCAAGCCTGGTGCAATTTCTCAACGACTGCCTGCGCCATGGCGCGCGTTGCGTTCGTATCATTCACGGCAAGGGTTTGCGCTCGAAGAACCGCGAGCCGGTACTGAAAACCAAGGTCGCAAACTGGTTGATTCAGCGCGACGAAGTGCTGGCTTTTTGCCAGGCGCGCCAGGTTGATGGCGGGGGTGGCGCGGTGACGGTGCTGCTGAAGTCAGATTCCAGGAAATAGGGTTCGGGATTCAGTACACCCGGTCCTGCTTGCAACACTCAGGACCGAGGACCGAATCCTGATTCCCGAATCCTAAATCCTGCCCTTAAATCGCGGCTTCGTCGGTCTCGCCGGTGCGTATCCGGATGACCTGGTCCACGCTGGTCACGAAAATCTTGCCATCGCCGATCTTGCCGGTGCGCGCGGCCTTGACTATCGCATCGACGGCGCGCTCGAGCATGTCTTCGGCTATGACCACTTCGATTTTGACCTTGGGCAGGAAATCCACCACGTATTCGGCGCCACGGTACAGTTCGGTGTGCCCTTTTTGCCGGCCGAAGCCTTTGACTTCGGTCACCGTCAACCCACTGACGCCGATTTCGGACAGCGCTTCACGCACTTCGTCCAGTTTGAACGGCTTGAATATCGCTTCGATTTTTTTCATGAGAGTTCCCCCCGCCTGACTTGACCGGCGGCATGGCGCGACCGGTTTCTGAGCATAGTATACGGCCTCGCGGCAACGGCACAAAACATCAAATGCTACTCGAACTGGTGGCGGTATTTGTTGGTGATGGGATAGCGCCAGTCCTTGCCGAAACCGCGCGGCGTGATGCGGATGCCGATCGGCGCCTGGCGCCGCTTGTATTCGCTGATGCGCAGGAGTTGGATAACGCGTTCGATGTCCTTGCGGCTGTAGCCCTTGGCCTCGATCTCGCGCAGTCCGAGATTGTGCTCGACGTAAGCTTCCATGATCGCATCGAGCACATCGTATGGAGGCAGACTGTCCTGGTCAGTCTGGTCGGGACGCAATTCGGCGGACGGGGCGCGCGTAATTACCCGCTGCGGTATTACCGGCGACACGCTGTTGCGGTAATTGGAAAGCCGGTACACCAGCATCTTGCTGATGTCTTTGAGCACCGCGAACCCGCCGGCCATGTCGCCGTATAGCGTCGCATAACCGGTACCCATCTCGCTTTTGTTGCCGGTCGTCAACACGATAGCACCGGATTTATTTGAAAGTGCCATCAATAATGTGCCGCGGATGCGCGACTGCAGATTTTCCTCGGTCGTATCAGGGCGCAAGCCCCTGAATTGGGGAGCGAGCGCCGCTTCAAACGCGTCGAACATCGGTTTGATGGCGATTTCGGAATAACGCACCCCGAGCGCCTCGGCTTCCTTGCATGCATCGTCACGACTCATGCCTGCCGTATATTGCGACGGCATCATCACGGCATGCACTTTGGCAGCACCCAGCGCATCGGCCGCAATCGCGACCGTCAGCGCCGAATCGATGCCACCCGAAAGCCCCAGCAACACGCCGGGAAATCCGTTTTTGGTCACGTAGTCGCGCACGCCGAGACAAAGCGCATCATAGACGTCGGCTTCCAGCGCGCGTTCGGCGGCCACCTCGCCTGTGAGCGGATCGCCATTTTCGATGGTGACTATCGCCAGCGCTTCCTTGAACATCGGCAACTGGTGCGTCACGGCGCCGCTCCGATTAAGCACAAACGAGGCGCCGTCGAAAACCAGTTCGTCCTGGCCGCCGACCATGTTGGCGTAAATCAAGGGCAAGCCGGTTTCGGCCACCCGCTCGCGCATGACGTCGTAACGCGTATGCTGCTTGCGCAGATGGTAGGGCGACGCATTGAGCACGAGCAGCACCTGCGCACCCGCCTTGCCGGCAGCGCGCGGCGCCACTGCATCCCACGTGTCTTCGCAAATATTGACGCCGAGTTTTGTTCCGTTGATTTCAAAAACGCACGGCTGGTCATCAGCATCGAAATAGCGTTCTTCGTCGAAGACCGTATAGTTGGGCAGCGTATGCTTGTGATAGGTGGCAACGACGCGGCCGTCCTGGATGACTGACGCGGCGTTATAGCGTTTGCCCCCGACCTGGCGCGGATGTCCGACGACGACCGTAATACCTTTGATGCCCGCGGCAAGATCGCGCAACGCGCTGTCGCAGCTGCGGTAAAAATCATCGCGCAACAGCAAGTCTTCCGGCGGATAACCGCACAGCGCGAGTTCGGGAGTCACCAGCACGTCCGCCGACTGCGCGCGCGCCTGTCCGACAAAATCGAGTATGCGCGCCGCGTTGCCGGCAAGATCGCCCACGGTGCAGTTGATTTGAGCAATCGCGATTTTCATCTCGCTAATATATCATCAGGCCACCATTCGTTCTCGGCGCACAGCCAAATTTCCGTGAAACCGGCAGAGACTTTAGTCGAAGTCCGCGACTCGATCGCAGCAATCCCCGCACTGGAGTGGAACCGGCTTGCCGGCGACGACCCGCTGCTGCGGCATGAATTCCTGCATGCGCTGCACGAGACGGGCTGCGCGAGCGCGGACGCCGGCTGGACGCCGAATTTTCTCGTGCTGCGGGAAAACGGCGCGTTTGCCGGCGCGATGCCGCTTTATCTCAAATCGCATTCTTACGGTGAATACGTGTTCGATTGGGCGTGGGCCGATGCGTACCAGCGCCACGGGCTTGAGTACTACCCCAAGCTGCTCAGCGCAGTCCCGTTTACGCCGGTTACCGGTAACCGCATGCTGGCGGATACGCTGGAGCGGCGGCAGTTGCTGGTCGACGCCGCGCTGCAGCTTGCGCGCGAAACACGCGTTTCGTCTTTGCATTGCCTGTATCCCACCGCCGAACAGGCGGATGTATTGCAGGATCGCGGGTTGACGCTGCGCCATGGCGTGCAATTTCACTGGCGCAACGAAGGTTATGCGGATTTCGACGCCTTCCTCGCCACGTTCAATCACGACAAGCGCAAAAAAATCAAGCAGGAGCGGCGCCGGGTACGCGATGCCGGCATCGTTTTCGAATGGTTCCCCGGCCCTGCCATAACCGATGCGTTGTGGGTGTTTTTCAACCGCTGCTACCGCAACACCTACCGCCAGCATCATTCGACGCCCTACCTCAACCTGGATTTTTTCCGCGCGATCGGCAGCAGCATGCCGGAAAATCTTGTAATCATCGTTGCCCTGCGCGAGGGACAGCCGATCGCGGCGTCGCTCAACGTTCACAACGGCACGCGGCTGTGCGGACGTTACTGGGGCGCACTCGAGCACCACCCGTCGCTGCATTTCGAGGCGTGCTACTACCAGGTGATCGAATTCTGCATCGCCAACGGCATCGCCACTTTCGAAGGCGGCGCGCAGGGCGAACACAAGATCGCGCGCGGACTGCTGCCAGTGCAGACGCATTCAGCGCATTGGCTCGCCCATCCGCGGTTCGCCGCCGCGATTGAGGAATTTTTGCAGCGGGAGACGCGCGGCGTCGCGGTCTATCTCGATGAATTGAACGAGCGCACGCCGTTCAAACAAACATCAACCGCACAAGACCCGCCAGACTCACCGTGAATCACGATTGCCGCCGGCAATAAAAAACGGCGCACCGCGTACGGTGCGCCGTTATGCGGATAACTCTTTCCAGGTTTACTTCTTGGTATCGGCAGGCGGTGCAGCGGGCGCGGGCGCAGCAGCGGCAGGTGCCGGAGCAGCGACCGGCTTGGGTGCGGCGGGCGCCTGCACCAAGCCGAGATCGACCAGCAATTTTTGCGTCGCGGCCTGCATGTTTTTTTCTTTCTCCGGCCAGTTCTGCTTCAGGCTGTCAAGCAGGTCTTTGACTTTGCCGATATTCGGCACCGGATTGCCGAGTTCAGCGGCCAGCGCATCCATTTCGGAATTCATCGATGCGCGCACGCCGTCTAACGAAGCGCGAAATCCGTCGCGCTGCGCCAGCAATGCACGCGCGCCGTCGATCAGCTTTGTGTCCTCGCCCGCTGGCGCTGCCGGCGGAGTCACTGCGGGCTGCCCCGTGACGGGCGCTGTTGCAGCCGGTGCTGCCGCAGCGGGTGCGCTACCCACGGCCGCCATGACCAGCTTGCCGAGGTCCTTGCCGTACTTCTTGCCAGCTTCGTCATTCATCTTGCGCAGGCGGTCAGCACCCTGCAGCGCCTGATCTTTTTCCTGCGTCGCGGCGTTCAGCTTCTGGGTCACATCGTCGACCTGCATCATGCCGTAACCGCCGCCGCCCGCGGCACCCACGATCAGCGCCACTCCACCGACCAGCATCGTTTTGACTTTTTCGTTCATTTTCCTTCTCCCTTGAATTGATCAATCGCGGCCCTGATGGCGCTAACGCATGACGCCCGGCGCTTGGCATGCTACTCCGCTGTATTTGATAATATCACGCGCCGCAAAAACAGGATGTGACATACGCCCGACGCACTCGCTGAACGCGGCGCCGGGTTTAGCAATTTTCAACGGCGGTCGATTACCGTATAGTAAGGAGCCTCGGACACCGTTAAAACCATCCTTTCCCTTGAAATTCTGCAGCAATTGCGGCGCAACCGTCGAGCTGCGCGTGCCCGAAGGCGACGCGCTGCCGCGCTTTGTCTGCGGCGCGTGCCACACCATCCACTATCAGAATCCACGCATGATAGTCGGCTGCATTGTCGAGTGGGAAGACAAAGTCCTGTTGTGCAAACGCGCCATCGAACCGCGCTACGGGCTGTGGACCGTGCCCGCGGGCTTCATGGAAAACGGCGAGACCACTTTCCAGGGTGCGGCACGTGAAACACTGGAGGAAGCGAATGCGCGGGTCGAAGTCGGCCAGCTTTACGCGCTTTACAATATTCCGCACATCAACCAGGTCTATATCCTGTTCCGCGCGCGGTTGCTGGATCTTGATTTCAGCGCCGGCGCCGAAACGCTGGAGACCGCCCTGTTTGCAGAACAGGATATTCCGTGGGAGCAACTGGCATTCGCCACCGTGCGCAATACGCTCACGCATTATTACAGTGACCGCAAGGCCGGCGATTACAAATTTCACATGGGCACCATCGAACCGCTACAGCGTCCCGCCGCCCGCTAGCGAAGTAACCCCGGGGACGTTAAACGCGCTCCGGGGTCGATTTCGGCAGCAGAGCTCCGGCAATCAACAGCGCCGTGGCCGCCAATATCAGCGGCCAGACAAAATCGCCGCGCCACGTCACAAGATAAGCGGCAATGACGGGGCCCGCGATCTGCCCCAGTGCAAACGATGCCGTCATCGCCGCAATCAGACTTCCGGCATGCCCCGGCGCCAATCTGCGCGCTTCGCGCAGTGCTGCTACCGTTATCACGACAAATGTGCCGCCAAGCAGTACAGCGCTGACGCCGATTGCCGCAGCCTGCGGCGCAAACAACGGTAACGCGATCCCCACCGCCTCTGCTACGCAGCACACCATCAGCAACGAGTAATCGCCATATTTGCGGCTCCATCCAACGCTGACAATGACCGACAAGGCCGCGGCAGCGCCGCACACCGGCCAGAACCAGACGTAGGTATGCGAGCCGGCAAGCAAATCGCGCGCGATTACCGGCAGAAATGTCGCCGGAATGATGTAGCCCAGTCCGAACAGGCCGTAACTCGCGATCAGGCGTCCCATGGTCGCGGTCCAATGCGGCCGGTACCGCGAATCGCGGTGTTCCGCTGACACGGCAGGCGGCCCCGCACCAGACAACCACCACACCATGATTACCGCCACCGCCGCGACCACGGCAAAAATACCCCACGCGCGCTGCGCATCGACACCGCTGGCAACGAACACTATGCACATCAGGCCGGGCAACAACATACCGATACCGACGCCCGAGAACATGACGCTGCTGAGTTCGATATGACCGCATTGAGCCAAACGCTGGAGCACGAGCGTAGACGCAAATACGAATACCCATGCGCTGGCAACGCCCGCCGCCCCGCGTATCACCAGCCAGGCAGTCAGGCTCTCCGTGACGCCCATGCCTGCGATCAGCAGCGCATTCAGCACCATCGCGACGCGCAGCATCGCCAGCGCCGGCAGACGCAACCACACCGCTGATATAGCGCCGGTAAAATAGCCAAGATAATTGGCGGACGCCAGCCAGCCGCCGGCAGTTATCGACAGACCGTTGTCATGCTGCATCATCGGCAGCAAGGGCGTGAAGGCAAACCTGCCGATGCCGATGGCCGCCGCCAGTGCGATCAAACCCGCAATGGCGATCCGCCACGCGCCTGTCATGTTCGCCGCCCCTTTCCGGGAAGCACTCACGCCGCGCGCAATGCGTCGACAATACGCAATCGCGAGGCGCGCACGGCCGGCAGAAAGCCGCCCACCACGCCCATGACCATTGCGAACAGCAGCGTCTTGAGCGTGATGGCCGGGGTCAGCGTGAAACTGAACGCAAGCTCGGAGAAAGACTGAAAGTTCATGGTCGAGATCGTGAAAAGCTGCATAAACGACGCGAGGAACAAGCCGACGCATCCGCCGACGACCCCCAGCAGCAGGGCTTCAAGCAGAAAAGCCGCCAGCACGCTGCTTTGCCGAAACCCCAGCGCGCGCAAAGTACCGATTTCCGCCGTGCGGCTGGCGACCGACGCATACATGGTGATCATCGCGCCTATGATGGCGCCGACCGAAAATATGATTGAGAGCGTCACGCCCAGATAGCGTATGAAAGTAGCCAACGCGTCCGACTGGTCGGCATAAAAAACCGTTTCCCGTTTTGCTTCTATCGTCAACCGCTGGTCGCTTTCCAGACGCGCCTTCAATGCATCGAACTGTGTGGTGTCGTTGAGTTTGAATACCATCGCGGAATAAATCGGACGGCGGAAAGCCTGCATCAACTGATCGGCATCGCCCCAGATTTCGGAATCGAATCCGCTCTTGCCGGCATCGAACGTGCCGACAACCTGCCATTCACGCTGGCCGAACCACAACGTCTCGCCGATGCCGGCGCCTTTGAAGCGCTCGGCGGCATTGCGGCCGGCAACGATTTCGGATGCGCCCGGCCGGAACATGCGGCCCGCGATGATTTTGACCTGCGGTCGCAGCGTCAGGCTGCGCGGCCCAACGCCACGCACCATCACGTTGGTCGGTTTGTCGGAATCGCGCTTGTTGAGGTTGACCAGAACTATCGTCTCTTTGGAAACCATGCGCTCGCCATCGGCGCCCAGCGCAACTTCCGGCTGGCTTTCGATCAACGAGGCCTGCACGCGGTCGATCGCGCTTTGCACTTCGGTCTGCGCCGAACGCCGGATCACGATCACGTTATCGTACGATCCTGTATCGACCAGCGTCTTGCGCAGCCCCTCCTCCAGCATCAGCACCGTCGCAAACACGAACACCACCAGCGCCATGCCGCCGGCGGTCAGCAGCGTGGTCAATTTGCGCGTCCACAGGTTGCGCAATGTGTATGAGAACGGTATTTTCATCAGCCGATGTTGCGCAACCCATCAACGATGCGGATATGCGCTGCCCGTACGCAGGGAACAAGCGCAGCAACCGCGCCCACGATCAACCCCGCCGCAACCTGCATGTAGAGCGTTTCCGCATGAACATTAAACACGGGAAGAAACTTGCCCATCGCCTTGCCGAATCCTTCTGCTACCGGGAAAGTCAGCGCGATGCCGATCGCCGCCCCGAAGCCGGCAATCGTCAGCGATTCGCCGAAAATAAGCAAAGTCAGATGCCATGGTCCGAAACCCAACGCTTTTAACGTCGCATACTCAGCCATGCGCTCGCGCACAGTCATCGCCATGGTGTTCGCCATTACCGCCATGATGATGAAGATGACCAGAAACGAAACAATCCTGATCGCCACCACGATGGCCTCCACCATCGAAACGAAGCCGAGCTGAAACGCCTGCTCGGTCTCGGTCAGCGTTTCTGCGAGCGAATTCTTGAACGTGCGGTCAATCGCCGAAGCGACTTCGGCAGCGCGGTCTGCGCTCGCAATCGAAACAATGTAGACGCCCACTGAATTCGCGCGCCGCGGCGCGGTTTTTTTCATGGTTTCGTTCAGGTAATCCCACTGGAAGAAGAATTGGGAAGTGTCGGTCCTCGCTTCCGCCCCGTCGTAAATGCCGCGCACCACGAACTCCCAGGTGCCGGGAAATATGGTACCGCGCAGATTGACCTGGTCGCCGACCTTGAAGCCGTAGATGTCGGCGGTCTTGCGTCCGACAATTGCGCCCTTGCGGTCGCGCAGGAAGGCGCGCATCTGTTCGGGCGGCACCACGAATTCCGGATAGAGGTCAAAGTACGTCGATGCCTGCACGGCGAACTGCGGGAAAAAATTCTTCTCGGTGATGTAAACGCCGCCAAACCAGTTCGCATGCGACACTGCGTTGACACCTTCGATCTGCCGGATCTTGGCCGAATAAGTGAGCGGCAGCGAAAACACCAGCGAGATGGAATTGCGCGTTACCAGGCGGGTTTTGGAAGCGGCCTCGGATCCCGCATACCACGCATCGACCACCGTGCGCAGCAATCCGAACGCGAGTATGGCCACGACGATGCCGAGCACGGTCAGGCCGGTGCGCAGCTTGTGGCGCAGCGCGTTGCGTACGATCAGCTTGAGATAATACATAAATGCAGGATTGAGGATCGAGGAGCGAGGATTGAGGATCTAATTCGCTTTTCTCAATCCCCGCTCCTCAATCCTCAATCCTGAGTTCCCCCTTGTCGAGATGCCGCACCGTGCGCGCCTTTTCCGCCGAGTGAGGATCGTGGGTCACCATGATGATGGTCTTGCCGAGTTCCCGGTTCAGGCTGTCCATCATGTTCAGCACGTCCTCGGCCGCCGCGCGATCGAGATCTCCGGTAGGCTCGTCGGCGACCAGGATGGTCGGATCGGTAATGATCGCGCGCGCAATCGCCACGCGCTGCTGCTGGCCGCCCGATAATTCGGACGGAAAATGCTCCATGCGATCGGAGAGACCAACCATCGCCAGCGCCGCGGTCACGTGCTCCTCACGCTCGCGCGCCGACAAATCGGTAAGCAGCAGCGGCAATTCGACGTTTTCGAACGCAGTCAACACCGGCATCAGGTTGTAGAACTGAAAAATGAAACCGACGTTGCGCGAGCGCCAGGCAGCGAGTTCGGCTTCACTCAATGCGGTGATATCAATGCCGCCCACGCGCAAAGTGCCGCTGTCGGGCTTGTCGATGCCTGCAATCAGATTCAGCAGCGTGCTCTTGCCCGATCCCGACGGCCCCATCAGCGCGACATAGTCGCCGGCGGCAATATCGAACGTGATATTGGTCAGCACCGGCACGACCTGGCCGCCGCGACGGTAGGATTTGACGAGGTTCCTGATCTCCACGACGGGCTGCATAATCTGATTCATATGAAAAAATCTTTAACAGCAAGGGACGCGAAGGACGCGAAGGAAACTCAAAATCGAATCTAAACCGCCTACGAACTCAAATAAACAACGGTAGCAACTGCAGCAGCCTTTGTTATTGATCTCCTTGGCGTCCTTCGCGGTTCAAGATCTATTTGCCTGGCAGCGCAATGCGCGCGCCGTCATGCAATTTTTCCGGTGGCCGCAGCACCACCCGATCGCCGGGCTTGACCCCCGCGCGAATCTCGATCATTTCACCCATTTTCGCGCCGGTCTCCACCGCCACCTGCGCGACTTTGTCGTCCTTAATCACAAAGACGACGCTTTTGCCGTCGCGCTGGACAATGGCCGCCGGCTGCAGCGCGCTGCGCGCGGTGCGCTCGCCTGACGGCATTTCCTGCGACAGGAAAGAAACCTTGGCGCTCATCTCCGGCAGGATCCGCGGATCGAGTTCCTCGAAGCGGATTTTTGCCATCACGGTCGCCTTGGCGCGATCGACGGTCGGCACCATGCGCAGCAAGCGGCCGCGAAAACGCACGCCCGGCAGTGCGTCGAGCTGGATTTCGCACGGCTGCTCGGGCTTGATCTTGTCGAGATTGGATTCGGACACATCGGCTTCGACTTCGAGCGTCGACATGTCGGCCATGGTCACCACCGCCGCCTGCGAACCGAGCGCCGACGAAAACGGCGTGATCACATCGCCGACGTTGGCGTTTTTCGTAAGTACCACGCCTTCGAACGGCGCGCGAATCAGCGTCTGCTCGACGCCAACCTCGGTCGCCCGGTAATTCGCCTGCGCTACCGCGATCGACGCGCGGTAACCGCTGATGGCGGACTTGGCTTTCTCGAAACGCGACACCGCGGTGTCGTGCGCCGCCTGCGACACGAAGTTTTTCGCGAGCAGATCGCGCGAGCGGTTGAAGTTGCGCTCGGCTTCGTTGAGTTCCGCCTGCCCCTGCTCGAGATTCGCCTGCGCAACCTTGATGTTTGCAGCAGCCTGGTCCATGGTCGCTGACACATCGCGGTTTTCCAGCCGCGCCAGCACCTCGCCCTGCTTGACGCGCGAGCCTTCGCGCACGCCCAGCCACTCGAGTCGGCCGGTCGCTTTCGATGCTACTGCCGCCTTGCGCTGCGCGACCACGTAACCCGTCGCGTTAAGCAAGGTGAACGATTGCGACGGGTAGGCCATGGATACCGTTACCGGCTCGACTACAACTGGCGCGGCGATCATACGCATAGCGACCACGATGGCGATTACGACGATAATCAACCCGGTGATCACCCACGGCCGCCGGCGCCGGCGCGGCACACCGCCCGCCGGCGCCGCAGCGCGGTTGATCCTGAGCTTGGAAATATCGGTTTCTGCCATGTTCTTTCCTGAATCAAGCGTCCCGAAAACGCAGGGAAACGACATAAAATGAAGCAAATTTTATCAGGAGACCGCCGTGACCGCTGCGATACCTAAGACCAAACCGGCGTTCGACTGGACCGACCCGCTATTGCTTGACGAGCAGTTGACGGAAGATGAGCGCATGGTGCGCGAATCGGCATACGCCTACTGCCAGGAAAAGCTGATGCCGCGCGTGTTGGAGGCCAATCGCCATGAAAAGTTCGACCGCGCGATCATGACCGAGATGGGTGCCCTGGGTTTTCTCGGTTCGACCATCGAAGGCTACGGTTGTGCGGGCGTCAACCATGCGTGCTACGGACTGATTTCGCGCGAAGTCGAACGCGTAGACTCGGGCTATCGCTCCGCGATGAGCGTGCAATCAAGTCTCGTCATGTACCCGATTTACGCTTTCGGCAGCGCAGCCCAGAAGCAGAAATACCTGCCCAAACTCGCCAGCGGTGAATGGATAGGCTGTTTCGGTCTCACCGAACCCAATCACGGATCCGATCCCGGCGGCATGCTCACGCGCGCAAAAAGGGCCGCCGGCGGCTTTCTGCTCACCGGCTCGAAAATGTGGATCACCAATGCGCCGATCGCCGACGTGTTCATGGTGTGGGCCAAGAACGACGACGGCGCGATCCGCGGTTTCATTCTTGAAAAAGGCATGAAGGGACTGACCGCGCCGAAAATCGAAGGCAAGTTCAGCCTGCGCGCCTCAATTACCGGTGAAATCGTGATGGACCAGGTGTTCGTGCCGGCAGAAAACATGCTGCCTGAAGTGTCGGGTTTAAAGGGCCCCCTCTCTTGCCTCAACAAGGCGCGCTACGGCATCGCGTGGGGCGCCCTCGGCGCCGCTGAATTCTGCTGGCGGGCAGCGCGCAATTACACGCTGGACCGCAAGCAATTCGGCCGCCCGCTGGCCGCCAACCAGCTGATCCAGCTGAAGCTCGTCAACATGCAGACCGACATCGCACTTGGCCTGCAAGCCGTACTGCGGGTTGCGCGGCTGATGGACGAAGACCGTGCGGCACCGGAAATGATCTCGCTGGTCAAGCGCAACAACTGCGGCAAAGCGCTCGACATAGCGCGCACCGCGCGCGACATGCACGGTGGCAACGGCATTTCGGACGAGTTTCACGTGATCCGCCACGTGATGAATCTGGAAGCGGTCAATACCTACGAAGGCACGCACGACATACACGCGTTGACCCTGGGCCGCGCGATTACGGGAATCCCGGCGTTCACCTGATCCTGGCATAAGCAGGTTTTCCGGTTTCAGCGCCCACCATTAGTGCAACGCGTCAAAACACGCGTGAAGTTGGTGCGAGCCGCACCAAAACAGAAATTTAAACAATTGATTTAATTAACTATATATAAAAATCAGCTTTTCGGATATTATGTGCATACGCAACATAATATCAACCCTGAAAGGCAACCATGGCTATTGGGGTTCTACCTGGTGTAATGACACCCGAATTCGGCGACGCGCTGATTTACATAGACGCCGTCGCACTCGCCCTCTTCTTCGTCATGATTTATTCCGCGAAAATCGCCGCCGGCTCAAGCCGCGTGTCCAAGCTGCTGGGATTGTCGTTGCTGGCAGAGCGATTCAAAATGTGGCGCGCCGCCCACAAAGGCCATTAATTCAGCAATGCTGATTCAATCGTCGCCCGCCCATTGCTTGGCGCGGGCGAGCGCCTTCTCCCAGCCTTTCATCAGGCGCTTAACATCCGCCTGCGGCATAGTCGGCTCGAATACACGCTCGGTCTGCCACTGCGCGGAAATTTCGTCCGCGTTTTTCCAGTAGCCCACTGCCAACCCCGCGAGATACGCCGCGCCAAGCGCGGTCGTTTCAAATACTTTTGGCCGCACAACGCGCACGCCGAGTACGTCAGACTGAAACTGCATCAGCAAATCGTTCTGCGTCGCACCGCCATCCACGCGCAACTCGCTTAACTTGATGCCGGCATCGGATTCCATCGCGTGCAACACATCCGCGGTCTGGTAGGCGATGCTCTCGAGCGCCGCACGCGCGATGTGCCCGGCACCGGTGCCGCGCGTCAGGCCGACCAGGGTGCCGCGCGCGTACGGGTCCCAGTGCGGGCTGCCGAGACCGGCAAACGCCGGCACGAAATAGACGCCGCCGTTGTCCGCAACGCTCGCTGCCAGCGCTTCGACTTCACCGGACGTCTTGATAATTCCCAAACTGTCGCGCAGCCATTGCACCACGGCGCCGGCGATGAATACGCTGCCTTCGAGTGCGTATTCGTCTTTGCCGTCTATCCGCCACGCCGTCGTCGTCAGCAACTTGTTGCGCGATTGCACCGGCTTGCCACCGGTATGCATCAGCATAAAACAACCGGTGCCGTAGGTATTCTTGACCATGCCGGGAGTCACGCAGCGCTGCCCGAACAGCGCCGCCTGCTGGTCGCCGGCGATGCCCGCGATGGGAATCCGCGCAGCGAACAATTCGCCCGCGGTTTCGGCGGCCACGCCGCTCGACGCCACCACCTGCGGCAAGACTGCGCGCGGAATTTGCAGCAACCCCAGAAGTTCGTCGTCCCACCCGCCGGTATGAATATTAAACAGCAGCGTACGCGATGCATTACTGGCATCCGTCACGTGGGATTTGCCGCCGGACAATTTCCAGATCAGCCAGCTGTCAATGGTCCCGAACGCGAGCTCACCAGCCTCTGCCCGCGCACGGGCACCCGCCACGTTGTCGAGGATCCAGCGCAGCTTGGTGCCGGAAAAATACGCATCCAGCACCAGCCCGGTTTTGGCGCTGATTGACGCCTCGTGCCCGTTCGCCTTCAGTTCATCGCAGAAAGCCGCCGTGCGGCGGTCCTGCCACACGATGGCATTGCAGATTGGTTTGCCGCTTGCGCGCTCCCACACCACCGTGGTCTCGCGCTGATTGGTGATGCCGATCGCCGCCACGTCGCGCGCGCTGATGCCGGCGCGAACTATGGCTTCGGCAGCGACTCCCACCTGGGTTTCCCAGATTTCATTGGCGTCGTGTTCGACCCAGCCCGGTTGCGGAAAAATCTGGCGAAACTCTTTTTGCGCGACCGCCTTGATCGCGCCGGCATGGTCGAACACGATTGCGCGCGAACTGGTCGTGCCCTGATCTAATGCGAGAATGAAAGGCATATTAACCGCCAAAGCGCCCAGGCCGCCAAGCAAGTCGATTCCAAGAGCAAAAGCCATACGCCATAACCTTAAATTCCCCTATTCATGTGCCATTGCAGGTTTATTTGGCGAACTTGGCGTCTTGGCGGTTCAAAAGATTCAATGGGTAGTCCGTAATCAGCCCGGCAAGGCCAAGTGCAACGCAGCGCTGATGCTCTGCCGCCGTTACCGCGCCATAGACGTAATTGCTCCAGCCGCCGGCAGATACGCTGCCCAACACGCCGTCATCGATGATGTTGTAGTCCCACACTATGCCTTTGATGCGCGGCTGGCCGGCGCAGCCCGCCATGATGGCGCCGACGTCGAGCGGCCGGTGCGCGATCAGCAGGCCGCAATCGATCGCGAGTTCGTGCGCGCACCGCTTGACGATGTCATGACGGAATGAAGTGACGAACAGGCGGCAGCGGGACTGGTACTGCGCCAACACACGCGACGCGGCCGGCCACGCTTCCGGGTTCTTGATTTCGATGTTCCACAAAACGTCCGGAAAGGCATCGAGAATCTCGGGCAGCACCGCCACCGGGTGCCCGATGTCATCCTCGATCTCGCGCCGCGTGAGGTCGGCGACCGCGCGCTTGCGCGGCGTCACGCGGTCATGAATGATGACCGGTAGTCCGTCCCGGCTCAGCCTGACGTCCGTTTCAATACCGTCAATCCCGAGCTTCACGGCCGCAGCGAATGCCGCCAGAGTATTCTCAGGTGCGTCGGCGTGGTAACCGCGATGGGCCAGTAACAGCATAAGGGCGTTAGATTGCTCGGGTAGGCACGACAGCGGTCAAATCATAATCGATAAAGTGCTTATATGCGCCCGTTTGAGCGCGTTTCACCGGCCACCGTATGCCTATGGCGTAAGCTTGGCGAAAGCTCAGGTGCTGGGGCCGATTCAGGTGCAAAGGCCGTGATTCTTAAACTGTTTTTTTTCGGAAAATTGTTGTATCATGATTTCGCCCAGCAATAGTCACGGACGAAGCAGTTTCGATCCAGGGAGATCTAAATCGTGTTTTACGCCTTTTACGCTTTCGCAATCGTCATTCTGGTTTTGCATTTCACGGGCTGGCTCAAGCGCAACAACCTTGAGTGGCTGATGCTCGTTCTCGCCGTCGCCGTTTTCCCGGCCGTCATTTTCCT
>JAIOOZ010000680.1 GCA_021414185.1 Betaproteobacteria bacterium | reverse complement strand
TCGGCCTTGGCCTTGGTTACGCCAGCGGCGACCGTGCCGACGCCGATCTCGGAAACCAGCTTGACGCTGATCGACGCGCGCGAATTCGCGTTCTTCAAGTCGTGAATCAGCTGCGCCAAATCCTCGATCGAATAAATATCGTGATGCGGCGGCGGCGATATCAGTTCAACGCCCGGCGTCGAATAACGCAGCAGCGCTATGTATTCGGAAACCTTGCGACCCGGGAGCTGCCCGCCCTCGCCGGGCTTGGCGCCCTGCGCCATCTTGATCTGGATCTGCTCGGCCGAGGCCAGATATTCGGTCGTAACGCCGAAACGTCCGGACGCGACCTGCTTGATTTTGGACTTCAGTAAATCGCCTTCTTTGAGCACGATGTCGCTTTCGACGCGGCCCTTGCCCAGCCGCGACGCGAGCGTCTCGCCCGCCTTGACCGGAGCGTAGCGGTTGCGGTCTTCGCCGCCCTCGCCGGTGTTCGATTTGCCGCCGATGCGATTCATCGCGACGGCGAGCGTGGTATGCGCTTCTGTCGAGATCGACCCCAGCGACATCGCGCCGGTCGTAAAGCGCGTAACAATATTAGCCGCGGGCTCGACTTCTTCTATCGGTACCGGCATGCAGTGGTCGAAGCGGAATTCAAACAGGCCGCGGAACGTCATGTGCCGCGTCGATTGGTCGTTGATGAGCTGCGCGTATTCCTGATAGGTCGAATATGAATTGTTGCGTGTCGAGTGCTGCAGCTTGGCAATGGCGTCCGGTGTCCACATGTGGTCTTCGCCGCGCACGCGATAGGCGTATTCGCCGCCGGCGTCGAGCGCGTGCGCGAGCACCGGATCGCTGCTGAACGCCGCCTCGTGTATGCGCATCGCTTCTTCGGCGACCTCGAATATGCCGATGCCTTCAACGTTCGAAGTCGTGCCGGTGAAGTACTTGTCGATCAGCGTGCGCGACAGGCCGACCGCCTCGAAAATCTGCGCGCCCGTGTACGACATATAAGTCGAAATGCCCATCTTGGACATGACTTTGCGCAGGCCCTTGCCGATCGCCTTGACGAAATTCTTGATTGCCTTTTTGCCGTCAGCACCGGCACCCAGCAGGCCCCGCTGCGCAGCGTCAAGCAGCGATTCGAGTGCAAGGTAAGGATGCACCGCTTCCGCGCCATAGCCGCCGAGCAGCGCGAAATGATGGACTTCGCGTGCTGAGCCGGTCTCGACTACCAGGCCGGTCGAAGTGCGCAGCCCCTTGGCAACCAGATGCTGGTGTATCGCCGACAGCGCCAGCAACGCCGGAATTGCGACGTTTTCGCGATCGACTTTGCGGTCGGAAATGATCAGGAT
>JAIOOZ010000692.1 GCA_021414185.1 Betaproteobacteria bacterium | reverse complement strand
AGATTTTCGACCCCGACCGCCTGGTCGCCGATAAGAAGCAACTGTTTACCTACCAGGTCCTGGCCGACCGCAAGAGCGGCAAGACCGAGACGGTGTCCGAGCCGCTGTACGACATATTGAGCCGCCGCAGCATGCCGCAGGATAAATGGCGTGAACTCAAGAAATACAGCGACAGTCTCGGTCTCGCTTTTTTCTCGACCGTCGGCTTCGACGAAGACGTCGATTTTCTGAAGGACATCGGCTGCCATTCGGTCAAGATCGCGTCGGCCGACATCACGCATTTCCCGCTGATCAAATACGCGGCGCGTTCGGGCATGTCGATACAGATCGATACCGGCAATGCGACGCTGGGCGAAGTCGAAGCAGCGGTCGACGTGATCCTGGCGTGCGGCAACCCGAACATCGTCATCCACCATTGCCCCTCGGGTTACCCGGCGCGCCTGGAAAGCATCAACCTGAAAATAATCCAGACGCTGCGCGCGACGTACGATTTCCCGATCGCCTACTCCGACCACACGCCGGGCTGGGACATGGATATTGCGGCAATCGCGCTGGGCGCCAATATGATCGAAAAAACGATCACGCATGACCGCATGACGCGCAGCGTCGAGCACATGTTTTCGCTCGAACCCGACGATATGAAGAAATTCATCACTATCGTGCGCGAACTCGAAATCGCCTTCGGCTCGCGCCGCAAGCAGCTCACCCAGCAGGAGCGCGACAACACGGCAAAAATCCGGCGCAGCGTGCACGTGCGGCGCGCGGTTAAAGCCGGCGAACCGCTGACGCTGGAGTTGATCGATTTCCGCCGGCCCGGCTTTGGTATAGAACCCCAGGAGTTCGAGCGCTTTCTCGGCATGCGCTTTGCGCACGCGCTGCCGGCCGGGCATATCGTGATGCCGGCAGACCTGGTTTCGGCCGCGTAGGATGAAAGCGGTTTGCCTGATTCCCGCGCGCGGCGGCTCCAAGCGCCTGCCGCGCAAAAACATCGCCGACTTTCTGGGCAAGCCGATCATTGCGTACACTATTGAAGCCGCCATCGCGAGCGGACTGTTCGAACGTGTTGTCGTCTCGACGGAAGACGCGGAAATCGCCGCCGTCGCCGCGCGTTTCGGCGCGATAGTCCACCAACGCCCGCGAGAGCTCGCCTCCGACACGGCGCGTGTGATCGACGTCTGCCTCGATTTTCTCGACGAAGAAGAACGCCGGGACCGTAAATACGACGTCTTCGGCTGCCTGCTCGCCACCGCGCCGATGCGCGGCACGGCGGATATTCGCGCGGTATTTAACCTGATCGAACCGGGCCGCTGCGAGTTCGCGCTGGCCACCACGACCTACGACCTGCCCCCGTTGCAGGCGCTGCGCCAAGACGCCGACGGCGCGCTGGCCCCCATGTGGCCCGACCTCGTGAATCTGCGCAGCCAGGAAGCGCCGCAGCTGTGTGTCGACAATGGCAGCACTTATTTCGCAACCGTCGCGGCCTTTCGCGCGCAGCAGACATTTTATGCCCCGGGATTGCGCGGCCACCCGATGCCGCGCGAGCGCTCGGTCGCTATCGATGAGCCGGCGGACCTCGCGCTCGCGCTGTTCCACGCACAGAAACTGGGCCTGTGAAAATTCTCGTCATCGGCTGCGGCTCTATCGGCAGACGGCACGCCGCCAACGCGGCCGGCCTCGCCGAAGTCGCCGTGTTC
>JAIOOZ010000691.1 GCA_021414185.1 Betaproteobacteria bacterium | reverse complement strand
GCCGCGACAATCTCGACCCCACCGAGAATCCCGGCATGTTCGGGCTCGACCGCGGCAAGGATGCGTTCAAACGCGCGGGCGCCAATGGCAAAGCGTGCGCGTCGTGTCACGCGGCGCCCGAGACCGCGTTCAAGACGTGGGCGGCGCGCATGCCGCGGTTCGAGCCGCGCCTCAACAAGGTGATGGGGGTAGAGGAATTCATTACGCGACACGCGCGCGCCACGACCGGCGATGAAATGCTGATGCAAAGCGACGACAACACGGGATTGTCGATTTACCTGCATAACATTGCCAATGGCGCGCCGATCAACGCGGACCTCTCGGGTGCAGGTGCCAAGCGCGCAGTAAAAAACGGCCAAAGCCTGATGCAGCGCAAGGTCGGACAACTCAATATGGCGTGCGTCGATTGCCATACGCGGGAGCGCCACGCGAATAAATGGGTGCGCGGCCAGTACCTGGTCGAATCGAAGGGCACGGTCGCGCACTTCCCGACCTGGCGCACCAGCCGCGGCGATATCTGGGACATCCGCAAGCGCTTTCAATGGTGCAACGTGTCGGTGCGCGCCAACGAACTGCCGCCCGACGCCGCCGAATACGGCGACATCGAAATCGCGCTGGCCGCGCTCAACAAAGGCGAGAAGCTCAACTCGCCGGGCATCCGGCACTAGCCGCGCGCCGCGCGGAATCACCATCGCTGCCCGACCGGCGGCGCACAACTCATGGCTATGACGAGGCGAGAATTCCTGCATACGCTCGCGGTGGCGGCGGCGGCCGGCTTTCCGCTCGGCGACCACGCGCGCGCCGCCACCGCGATCAACGGTTTTTACGATCTGCACAGTTTCGGCAACAACGTGACGCTGATGCATTTCACCGACTGCCACGCGCAGTTGCTGCCGAGCTACTTTCGAGAACCCAGCGTCAACATCGGCATCGCCGGCATGGCCGGCAAGCCGCCGCACCTCGTCGGCGAGGCATTGCTCAAACAATTCCGCATCAGCCCCAACACCCGCCTCGCGCACGCGTTTACGCACCTCGAATACGAACACGGCGCGCGGACTTTCGGCAAGGTCGGCGGCTTCGCCCACCTCGCCACTCTCGTGAAACGGGTGCGTGCACAACGTCCGGGCGCGCTGCTGCTCGACGGCGGCGACACCTGGCAAGGCTCGGCGACCGCGCTGTGGACGCGCGGCGA
>JAIOOZ010000143.1 GCA_021414185.1 Betaproteobacteria bacterium | reverse complement strand
CAGCTTGAGCAAGGTCGTTTTGCCCGCGCCCGAATGCCCGGTGATGAACGCGAGTTCGCCCGATTCGATGGTGAATCCCACGTCGTGCAGCGCCTGCCGCCCGCCCGGGTAGCGTTTGGAGACATTGCTGAGGGAAATCATTGGTTCGAGAGACGCTGGGCGAGAGACGAGAGGCGCAAAAGCACCAGGGTTTTCCGTCTTTCGCCGAGCGTCTCTCGTCTTTCGTTACCCAAGCAATGCATCGACAAACTCCTCGGCGACGAAAGGCTGCAGGTCGTCCAGCGCTTCGCCGACGCCGATGAAACGCAGCGGGATGCGGTGTGCGCGCGCAATCGCTGCGATGACGCCGCCCTTGGCGGTACCGTCGAGTTTCGTCAGAACCAGCCCGGTGAGACCCAGCGCGTCGTCGAATGCCTTGACCTGGTTCAGCGCGTTCTGTCCGGTGTTGGCGTCGAGTACCAGCAGGACTTCGTGCGGCGCGCCCGGCGCGGCCTTCGCGATCACGCGCTTGATCTTGCTGATTTCATCCATCAGGTGCAATTGCGTCGGCAGGCGCCCCGCGGTGTCGCACAGCACGAGGTCGATGCCGCGCGCGCGCGCCGCGGTGATCGCATCGAATATCACCGCTGCCGCGTCGCCCGATTGCTGGGCGATGACGGCCACGTTGTTGCGCTTGCCCCACACCTCGAGCTGCTCGCGTGCCGCCGCGCGGAAAGTGTCGCCCGCCGCGAGCAGGACCGTCTTGCCGCGCTGCTGGTAATACTTGGCGAGTTTGCCGATAGACGTCGTCTTGCCCGCGCCGTTGACGCCGGTGAGCATGATGATGAAAGGGTTGTGCGCGTTGACGTCGAGCGGCACTGCAATCGGTTTGAGCAGCGCGAGCAATGCGTCGCGCAGCGTGCGCTTCAATTCATGCCGTTCGCGCAGGCCTTCACGCCGCGCTGCGCGCCGCAGCTCTCCGATCAGATATTCAGTTGCGGAGACGCCGACATCCGCGACCAGCAGGGTAGTCTCGAGTTCGGTGAAAAATGCCTCATCGATGGCGCCGCCGGCGAACAGATCGGTGAGGTCGGTATTGAGCAGCTCGCGCGTGCGCGTGAGCCCTGCTTTAAGTCGCGCGCCCCAGCCCGCGCCCGGTTTTTGGTCTGATTTCAGGAAACTTAACATGGATGTTGCAGTCAGACTTGGCGTAGGTGAAAAAAGTTTTGCATGTTCCCGCTGTGGCAAGCGAAATGACGGCGAGCGCAACGACGGTAATTCACTTAAAATTCTAGCCGGAAAGCTTCTGCCGGGCTACCCATCTTCCCACTTTCGAGACCTCGCATGTTATTGAAGTTTATTGACCATGCTCTCCACGCGGGTGTTTGTGCGCTCGCCGCCGCGGCTCTACTCAGTTCCACCGCTCACGCGCAAACGAGTGAGTACAAGCTCGCCAATGGGCTGCGCGTGATCGTCAAGGAAGACCATCGCGCGCCCACGGTCGTGTCCATGGTGTGGTACAAGGCGGGCAGCACCGATGAGGTCAACGGCAGCACGGGTGTGGCGCACGTGCTCGAGCACATGATGTTCAAGGGCACCAGCAAGGTTCCCGCGGGTGAATTCTCCAAGCGCATTGCAGCCGCGGGCGGGCGCGACAATGCGTTTACTTCGCGCGACGCCACCGGCTACCACCAGCAGCTGCACAAATCGCAATTGCCGCTGGCGTTCGAGCTCGAAGCCGACCGCATGGCGAACCTGGTGCTGTCGCCCGAGGAATTCACCAAGGAAATCCAGGTCGTGATGGAGGAGCGCCGGCTGCGTACCGACGACCGCGCGAATGCTCTGGTGTTCGAGCAGATGATGGCGACCGCGTTCATAGCCCACCCATACCGCGCGCCGACCGTGGGCTGGATGAGCGATCTCGAAAGCATGACCTGGCACGACGCGCGCGATTGGTACGACCGCTGGTACGCGCCGAACAACGCGACCATCGTGGTCGCGGGCGACGTCAATCCAAAAGAGGTTTTTGCGCTGGCGGACAAATATTTCGGCGCCATCAAGATGAAGGTATTGCCCGAGCGCAAGCCGCAGGACGAGCCCGCGCAGCGCGGCATCCGGCGCATCACCGTGAAGGCGCCGGCGGAGCAGCCGTCCCTGATGATGGGTTACCGCGCGCCGATTTTGCGCGACGTCGAAAACGACTGGGAACCGTATGCGCTGGAAATGCTGGCAGGAGTGCTCGACGGGCACGATGCGGCGCGCCTGAACAGCGCGCTGGTGCGCAGCGAGAAAATCGCCAACGCGGTGGGCGCGGGCTACGACAGCACGCAGCGCGGTCCCGGCATGTTCATGGTCAGCGGGGTGCCGAGCGCCGGCAGGACAGTGGCCGAACTCGAGCAGGCGCTGCGCCGCGAACTTGCAAAAATCGTCACCGACGGCATCAGCAACGACGAGTTGAAGCGCGTCAAGGCGCAGGTCGTTTCCTCGCAGGTGTTCCAGCGCGATTCGATTTACTACCAGGCGCAGCAGATCGGCTCGCTCGAAATCGCGGGCTACCCGCACCAGACGATGGACACCATGATCAGCAAACTGCGGCAAGTCACGCCGGAGCAGGTGCAGGCGGTGGCTAAAAAATACCTGATCGATGACAGCCTCACGGTCGCGGTGCTCGATCCGCAGCCGCTGGACGCTGCCAAGCCGGCGGCGCCGGCGGGAGCGCGTCATGTTCAATAACGTGCAGCGCTGGTTTTGCGTACTCACGCTGTGCGCGGTAGCGGCACCGGCATGGGCGCTGTTGCCGATACAGCACTGGCAGACCAAAAACGGCGCGCGCGTCTACTTTGTCGAGACGCGCAACCTGCCGATGCTCGATGTAAGCGTGGATTTTCCGGCCGGCTCGGCATACGACACGCGCGAAAAGTCGGGTGTTGCAGCGCTCACGCAAAGCCTGCTCAAGCTCGGCGCCGGCGGCCTGTCGGAAGACGAGATTTCGCGGCGCATGGCGGACGCCGGCGCGCAGTTCGGCGGCCGGGTGGACAGCGATCGTTCCGGCATGTCGCTGCGCACGCTTTCCAGTCCCGATGAAATGAAGCAGTCGCTGGATATCCTGGCGCGCATGCTGCAACGTCCGGAGTTTCCGGCAACGGTGCTCGAGCGCGAGAAAAAACGCATCATCGACGCCATCAGGGAGGCGGATACCAAGCCGGAAACCATGGCCAGCAGGAATTTCAGCGAACTCGCGTATGGCAATCATCCGTACGGCTTGCGCGGCGCCGGCGAGGCGGCGACCGTGGCGCGCGTTACGCGTGATGACCTGGTTGCTTTTTACCGCCGTTACTACACTGCCGACCAGGCGGTGGTGGCGATCATCGGCGACCTCGCGCGGCCGGCAGCGGAGGCGCTCGCCGAGCAGCTGACTGCCGAATTGCCGCGCTCCGCGTCGGCGCCAACGATTTCGCCAGTGCCTTCTCTGGCAAAGGCCGAGACGCGCGTCATCGCGCACCCGGCTTCGCAAAGCCATTTGCTCATGGGCATCCCCGGCATCAAGCGCGATGATCCCGATTATTTTCCGCTGTTCGTCGGCAACTATATTCTCGGCGGCGGCGGATTCACCTCGCGCATCACCGAGGAGGTGCGCTCCAAGCGCGGCTTGGCGTATTCGGCATACAGCTATTTTGCGCCCATGCAGGAACGCGGGCCCTTTGTCATCGGCCTGCAGACGCGCAAGGACCAGGCCGGCGCGGCGCTTGCCGTGGTGCGAGCGACACTCAAGGATTTTCTCGACCGGGGTCCGACCGCCGATGAATTGCTGCGGGCCAGGCAGAACCTCGTCGGCGGTTTTCCGCTGCGCATAGACAGCAACCGCAAGATCCTCGATTACCTCGCGGTTATCGGGTTCTACCACCTGCCGCTGAGCTATCTCGAAGATTTTGTGCCCAGCGTCGAGAAAGTCACGCTCGCCGACATACGCGCCGCGTTTGCGCGCCGCGTCGATCCCGCGCGCATGGTGACGGTGGTCATCGGCCCCGATGCGGCGACACTCGCCGCGGCGGCCGTCAAATAGCGTCAGCCCGCGCTTAGCGCGCGATGACGGATTGCAGATGCCGGCGACCAAAAACAAGGTCCGCATCATCGGCGGCGAATGGCGCAGCCGCATCATCACGTTCCCGTCGCAGGCCGATTTGCGCCCGACGCCCGACCGGGTGCGCGAGACACTCTTCAACTGGCTGGGCCAGGATATGACGGGCAAACGCTGCCTCGATCTGTTCGCGGGCAGCGGCGCGCTGGGGTTCGAAGCGGCGTCGCGCGGGGCCAGGCGGGTGGTGATGGTCGAGCGCGATCCCGCCGCGTGGCAGGCGCTGCAGGCGAACGCCGCCCTGCTCGCGGCAACAACAGTGGAACTTAAGCGCGCGGATGCGTTAGAATTTCTGCGCGCGGACGACGGCTGCTATGACGTCGTATTTCTCGATCCGCCGTTTCGCGCGGATTATCTTGCACAAGTGCTGCCCGTGCTGGGGCCGCGGCTGGCAGCGGCCGCGCTGGTTCACGTCGAAGCGCCGGCGGCGCCTGCGCTGCCGCCGGGCTGGGAAATCTGGCGCAACGGCCGCGCGGGCGCGGTGACCCATCAACTGCTGAAATGGACTGGCCATGACGCTTAAAGCTGTGTACCCGGGAACGTTCGATCCGATTACGCTCGGCCACCACGACCTGGTGCGGCGCGCCGCGAGTGTCTTCGACGAAGTCATAGTGGCGGTTGCGGACAGCCGCGCGAAACGCCCGTTCTTCACGCTCGAAGAACGCGTCGACATGGCGAAGAACGTGCTCGGCGAATTCAAGAACGTCACGGTGATGGGCTTCTCAGGGCTGCTCATGGAGTTCGCGAAAAAACACGGCGCCAAAGTCGTCATGCGCGGACTGCGGGCGGTGTCGGACTTCGAGTACGAGTTTCAACTGGCCGGCATGAACCGCAACCTGTTTCCCGGCGTGGAATCCATATTCCTCACGCCCGCGGAGCAGTTCCTGTTTATTTCGGCGACGCTGGTGCGCGAGATTTCACTGCTGGGCGGCGACGTCAGCAAGTTCGTCGCGCCGCACGTCGAGCAATGCCTGAAAAAGAAAATCACTTCGCTCGGCGGCAAGACGTGAGGAA
>JAIOOZ010000142.1 GCA_021414185.1 Betaproteobacteria bacterium | reverse complement strand
CTGGTAATGGTGGTGCATCCGGGCGTGCCGGCGAAGAACGTCAAAGAGATCATCGCTCTCGCCAAAGCGAAACCGGGCAAGCTCAACTTTGGCTCCAGCGGCACCGGCGGCTCGAACCATCTTGCCGGCGAACTGTTCGACGCGATGGCCGGCGTGAAAATGGTGCACATCCCGTACAAAGGCAACGCCGGCGCGCTCACCGACATTGTCGGCGGTCACCTCGACGTCGTTTATAACGGCATTACGTCGGCAATCGCGCTGATCAGGGGCAACAAGCTGCGCGCGCTCGCGGTCACCAGCCTGCAGCGCAGCGCGGCACTGCCGGACGTGCCGACGCTCGACGAGTCGGGACTCAAGGGTTTCGAGGCTGTCGCCTGGAACGGCTTGAACGCACCGGCGAAAACCCCGCGCGACATCATCATGAAGATCAACGCCGACGTGATCAGGATCGTGAATTCGCCGGAGCTGAAAGAGCGGCTCAAAGCGGATGGCTCCGATCCGGTCGGCAGCACGCCCGAGAAATTCGGCACCTTCCTGCGCGACGAAATCACCAAGTGGGCCAAGGTGATCAAGTTCGCGAACGTCAAGCCGGAATAGAAGAACTAAGGATGAAGGATAAAGGATAAAGGATGAATAAAAATGCACAACAGCGATTAGGGTGTTCTTTCCGCCTTCATCCTTCCGACTTCATCCTTGTTTATATCACCGCATTCTCATCGGTATTCGCCAGTGCCGCATCCGCTCAATCGTTCCCCACGAAGCCCGTGCGCATGGTCGTGCCGTTTCCCGCCGGCGGGCCAACCGACATCGTCGGGCGCACGATCGGCCAGAAACTCAGCGAGACCCTCGGACAACCCGTCGTCATCGACAATCGCGCCGGCGCGGGCGGCGTGATCGGCACCGAACAGGTCGCCAAATCGCCGCCCGACGGCTATTCAATTTTGCTCGGATCGATCAGCGGGCTCGCGGTCGCGATGAGCCTGTACCCGAACCGCGGCTACGACAGCCTGCGCGATTTCGCGCCGGTGACGCAGGCGGTCACCGTCACCAACATCCTCGTCGTCCACCCCTCGCTGCCGGTGCGCAACGTGCGCGAATTGCTGGCACTCGCGCGCGCGAAGCCCGGCATGCTCAATTACGCATCGTCGGGCAGCGGCACCGTTACGCATCTGGCCGGCGAACTGTTCAAAACGCTGGGGCACGTGAACATCGTGCACGTGCCGTTCAAAGGCGGCGCACCGGCGTTGACCGCGCTGATGAGCGGCGAAGTGCAGATGAGCTACGAAAACAGCCTCATCGTCGTGCCGCACATCAAAGCCGGCAAATTGCGCGCGCTCGCCGTCACCGGCGTGCAACGCTCGAAGCTCATGCCGGAACTGCCGACCATCGCCGAAGGCGGCCTGCCCGGCTACGCCGCGAGCGGCTGGTACGGATTCGTGGCGCCCGCCGCGGTGCCGAAAGATATCGTTGCGCGGCTCAGCGCCGACATCATGCGCATCCTGCGCATGCCCGATGTCGTCGAGCGCCTGTCGGGCCAGGGCGCCGAGCCGGCCGGCGGCACCGCCGAACAGTTCGGCGCGTTCATCCGCACCGAAATCGATAAATGGTCGAAGCTGGTGGCCGCCGCCAAGATGAAAGCAGAATAGCTCCCCTACTTTCGCGAGGCGCTGATATCTTCCTCCCCTTCAAGGGGAGGACCGAGGTGGGGATGGGTCGGTTTACCCACGCGCGATCAAAACCCATCCCCATCCCTACCGTCCCCTTGAAGGGGAAGGAGAAACATGCGACTACGTCGGTAATTTCAAAACATAGCGCGCGAGGATGTTGCGCTGGACCTCGCTGCTGCCGCCGTAGATGGTGCCGGGCCGCGCGTAGTAGAAACTGGTAAGAATGTCCGCCTCGACGCCATCGATGTCGCGCATGCCCGTCAGCACGCCGTCTTCCGCCCCGGTTTCCAATAACATTTCGGTGATGCGCTGCCAGGTCTCGGTCGTCCAGATCTTGAGCATCGAGATGTCTTCGC
>JAIOOZ010000678.1 GCA_021414185.1 Betaproteobacteria bacterium | reverse complement strand
GACATGGGCTGATGTCACCGAGGAGCATGCCATGACGACCAAACCCAGTTCCAGCCGCAGAAAATTTCTTGCCGCGCTCGGCGTCGGCGGCGCTGCCGCCGCGACCGTCGCGATCACGCGGCAGGGCGCAGAGCCGGAGCGCGCGGCCGCGGCCACGCCGCCGCAGGGCAAGGGCTACCAGCTTACGGAACACGTGCGCAATTACTACCGTACCACCAAAGTTTAATTCGCCGGAGACACCATCATGCTATTGACCAGAAAAGCGAGCACCGCCGCGGCACCTGCCAGCCGACTGAGCCGCAACGTCGCGGGTTATCTCGGCAATACGATAGACCGCCGGGCTTTCCTCAAGCGTTCCGGCCTGGCGGTCGGCGCGGGTGCGGCGGTGAGCCAGTTGCCGTTCTCGATGATGGGCAAGGCCAAAGCGGCCGAGCAGGCCGAAGGCGGCAAGATCGAGGTCAAGCGCACCGTATGCACGCATTGTTCGGTCGGCTGTGCAATCGACGCCGTGGTGCAGAACGGCGTATGGATACGCCAGGAACCGGTGTTCGATTCGCCTATCAACCTCGGCGCGCATTGCGCCAAAGGCGCATCGATCCGCGAGCACGGGCACGGCGAACACCGCCTGAAGTACCCGATGAAGCTCGTCGACGGCAAGTGGAAGAAGATCGGCTGGGACGATGCGCTGAAAGAAGTCAGCGACAAGCTGCTGGCGATCAGGAAGGAAAGCGGGCCCGACGCGACGTTCTGGATCGGCTCGAGCAAACATAACAACGAGCAGGCCTACCTGCTGCGCAAGTTCGTGTCGTTCTTCGGCACCAACAACATGGACCACCAGGCGCGCATCTGCCACTCAACGACGGTCGCGGGAGTGGCGAACACCTGGGGCTATGGCGCGATGACCAACTCGTACAACGACGAGCAGAATTCGAAATGCATACTGTTCTTCGGCAGTAACGCGGCGGAAGCGCACCCGGTTTCGATGATGCACACGCTGCACGCGAAGGAAAACGGCGCCAAGGTGATCTGCGTCGATCCGCGGTTCACGCGCACGGCGGCCAAAGCCGACAAGTACTACCGCATCAGGTCGGGTGCGGACGTCGCTTTCCTGATGGGCATGCTGCATCACATCTTCAAGAACGGCTGGGAAGACAAGGATTACATCAAGGCGCGCGTCTACGGCATGGAGAAGGTGAAAGACGAAGCCGCCAAATGGACGCCCGACAAGGTCGAGGAAGTGACCGGCATGAAAGAAGCGGAAGTGCGCGACGTCGCCGAGTCTATGGCAAAGAACCGCCCGAGCACCATCGTCTGGGCGATGGGCCAGACCCAGCACACCAACGGCAATGCGATCGTGCGCGCAAGCTGCATACTGCAACTCGCACTCGGCAACGTCGGCGTGGCCGGCGGCGGCTGCAATATTTACCGCGGCCATGACAACGTGCAGGGCGCCACCGACGTCGGGCCCAATCCGGATTCGTTGCCGGGGTATTACGGTCTCGCGCCTGGATCGTGGGCGCACTTCGCGCGCGCATGGGGTGTCGATCTCGACTGGATCAAGAAACAGTTTCCCTCGCCGGCGATGATGGAAAAGCCGGGCATCACGGTATCGCGCTGGATCGATGCGGTGCTGGAAAAAAACGAAAGTCTCGACCAGGATTCGAACCTGCGCGCGGTGGTCTACTGGGGCCATGCACCGAACAGCCAGACGCGCGGCGCCGAAATGATCGAGGCCATGAAAAAGCTCGATCTGCTGGTCGTTATCGACCCGTACCCGTCGGCCACCGCGGCGATGATGGCGATGGCGCGCAAGGACGGCGCGTACTTGCTGCCGGCCGCCACCCAACTCGAATGCGCGGGCTCGGTGACGGCGTCCAACCGCTCGATACAGTGGCGCGAAAAAGTGATCGAACCGATGTTCGAATCGCGCACCGATCATATGCTGATGTATCAACTCGCGCAGAAACTGGGATTCGCGGATCAATTGATCGGCAAGCAGGCCGATGGCAAAACTAAAATCAAGCTGGTCAAAGGCAAGGGCGGCATGGACGAGCCCGACGTCGAAGACATACTGCGCGAAATTAATCGCAGCGTGTGGACGATAGGCTATACCGGGCACTCGCCTGAACGCCTGCAGGCGCACATGCGCAACATGCATGTATTCGACATCAAGACGCTGCGTGCCAAGGGCGGCAAGGACGCCAAAACCGGCTACGTGCTGGACGGCGATTACTTCGGCCTGCCATGGCCGTGTTATGGCACGCCGGAACTCAAACATCCGGGTTCGCCGGTGCTCTACAACACGTCGCTGAATATGATGGACGGCGGCGGTAATTTCCGCGCCAATTTCGGCGTCGAGCGCGAGGGCGTCAACCTGCTGGCCGAAGATGGATCGTGTTCTCTGGGGGCCGATCTCGCGACCGGTTATCCGGAGTTCGATCACGTGCTGCTGAAGAAACTCGGTTGGTGGGAAGAACTCACCGACGATGAAAAGAAAGCAGCCGAAGGCAAGAACTGGAAGACCGATTCGTCGGGCGGCATCATACGCGTGGCGATGAAGGTTCATGGTTGCCATCCGTTCGGCAACGCCAAGGCGCGCGCCGTGGTGTGGAATTTCCCGGATGCCGTGCCGCTGCATCGCGAACCGCTGTTCAGTCCGCGGCCTGACCTCGTCGACAAATATCCGACGCACGACGACCAGAAGAGCCGCTGGCGCATGCCGGTGCTGTTCAAGACCGTGCAGCAGGCCAACAAGGACGCCAGTAAGCAGTATCCGCTGGTCATGACGAGCGGACGCCTGGTCGAGTACGAAGGCGGCGGCGAAGAGACGCGTTCCAATCCGTGGCTCGCCGAGCTGCAGCAGGAAATGTTCGTCGAAATCAATCCCAAGGACGCCAATGACCGCGGCCTGAAGCACGACGAATACGTATGGGTCGAGACGCCGACCAAGGCGCGTCTGAAGGTCAAGACCCAGGTGACCGAGCGCGTGGCGTCGGGCACCGTGTTCCTGCCGTTCCACTTCTCAGGGTGGTTCATGGGCAAGGACCTGCTCGACAAGTATCCGGAGGGCGCGGCACCCATCGTGCGCGGCGAGGCGGTCAATACCGCTACCACCTACGGTTACGACATCGTGACCATGATGCAGGAAACGAAAACGACGCTGTGCCAGATCAGCAAAGCGGCATAAAGTAAAACGCGCGACAACCAGAGCCGAGGAGTACCGACATGGCAAGAATGAAATTCCTGTGCGACGCCGAGCGCTGCATCGAGTGCAATGGCTGCGTGACCGCCTGCAAGAGCGAGCACGATATTCCGTGGGGCGTGAACCGCCGCCGCGTCGTGACGCTGAATGATGGCGTGCCGGGGGAAAAATCGATTTCCGTCGCGTGCATGCACTGTTCGGACGCGCCGTGCATGGCAGTGTGCCCGGTCGATTGCTTTTACAAGACTTCCGAAGGCGTGGTGTTGCACGACAAGGACCTGTGCATCGGTTGCGGCTACTGCTTCTACGCGTGCCCGTTCGGCGCGCCGCAGTTCCCGCAGGACGGCGCGTTCGGATTGCGCGGCAAGATGGATAAATGCACGTTCTGCGCCGGTGGTCCCGAGGCTGATAACTCGGCGGCAGAATACAAAAAATACGGCCGCAACCGGCTGGCCGAAGGCAAATTGCCGGCGTGCGCAGAAATGTGCTCGACCAAAGCGCTGCTCGGCGGCGATGCCGATGTTATTTCGGACATCTACCGTAATCGCGTGTTGAAACGCGGCAAGGGCTCGGAAGTCTGGGGTTGGGGAACCGCCTACGGCCAGCCCGAGGCCAAGCCGGCGCCGGCCGCGGCGCCCGGAGCGAAATCATGACGGCGCGCCAGATTTTGTCGATGGCGGGGGCCTGCGCGTTGGCGCTGTTGCTGGCGGGGTGCGGCGGCGAACGGCCCAAGGTCTACAAGCAGGGCCAGTACCAGGGAAAAGAAGATTCCCTGCCGTGGAACAACAGCCAATTCAACGGTAACAAAGTCGAATGGGAAAAAACGATAAAGGCGCGCAACCAGGGGCAGGACGAATATACGCGCGCCGTCGCCAGCGCCAAATAGGGGAGCTTCATGATCAGGTCGTTTGCATGTGAACGCATGTTGCCGCTGCTGGCGTTGATGCTCGCGCTGGCGCTCTCGCCGTTTGCGCTTGCCGCGGATCCCGGCGGCGCGAAGGAGCAGGCGCAGCGCCAGCTTACGCAGCCCGGCAACAATGCGCCGTTCTACCGCGACGTACGTGAAGGCGCAAACCCTTACCAAACCACGCAGGTGCGCGGCGTCGAAACCAATATTCTGGTGCAACCGTCAGGACAAACGTGGCGCGAACTGCGGCCACCGATTTCGCTGACTGGCGGATTGTTGATTGCCGTCGCGCTGCTGGCCGTGTTTGCGTTTTACTGGTGGCGCGGCCCGATCGGCATGCACGACCCGGCGACGGGCAAACTCATCAAGCGGTTTTCCGATGCGGAGCGATTTACGCATTGGACGGTGGCGATCAGTGTGTGCATCCTGGGCATCACGGGTTTGGTTATCTCGTTCGGCAAAGTCATCCTGCTGCCTGTCATCGGCTACACGCTGTTTTCGTGGCTGGCGATCTTGTCCAAGAACCTGCACAATTTCGTGGCGCCGGTTTTTTTCTGCGCGCTGCCGGTGATGATCGTGTTGTTCATACGTGACAATTTTCCCGAGCGCGGCGACCTCAAATGGGTGTTGAGCTTTGGCGGATTGTTTTCGAAAAGTGGACTCGAGAGTCCGTCCGGCCGGTTTAACTTCGGCGAGAAAGTTCTATTCTGGTGGATGGCGACGATACTTGGCGTGGTGTTGTGCGCGTCGGGCGCCGTGCTATTGTTCCCGAACTTCGCGCAGGGCCGTGAGTTGATGCAAACGGCGAATATAGTGCACCTGGTGTGCGCGATGGTGATGATTTTCCTCGCGAGCTTTCACATTTATCTCGGCACCATCGGCACCAAGGGCGCCTACGAAGGTATGCGCACCGGCTACGTAGACGAGACATGGGCGAAAGAGCACCACCTGCTTTGGTACGAAGCGGTGAAAGCCGGCAAGGCGCGCCAGCATTTTGCCGACGATGCGCCAGTAGAAGTGAAAACCCAGATCGCCGAAGCAATTAAGGCCTGAGCGGATATCCGCGGGAGAAAACGATGCAATCCAAAAAAGCCATCTTCATCGCAGCGCTGTGCTGGGCTATCGCCGGCGGCGTATACGCAAAATTGCCGGCGCCGCAGCTGACCGACGAGCAGAAAGCCAAGGCGGAAGAAACCAAAGCCAAAGCCGCCGAGGCCGCCAAGAAAGATGGCGAACTGCTGGCCAAGTCGCAGGATCGTGTTGCCGATCGATACATCAAGGCGCAAAAGGCCAAGGGTATTACCGTGAAGCCCACGCCAGTGGTCGTGGCTGCCGCACCGGCGCCCGCAGCCAAGCCTGCCGCGGCGGCTGCCCCGGCGCCTGTCGTGCCAGCCAAAAAATAGCGGTTAAGTTCAACGAGTGGGATGAAAAAGGCGCGCTTCGGCGCGCTTTTTTTGTTGCATCCGGGTAGCGTGCCGGCCTAACGGCCCAGGACGAGCAGTATCCACGCCGCCGCTGCGGTGCCAGCGAAGGCCGAACCGTATAGCAAAACCCTGGTTCCCGTACCGGGGTGGACGCCGAAGTCGTGCAGGCAATGATAGATGCGGTGCGCAGCGTGCCACAGAAATAGCGCGATGATCGCAAACAATATGGCTTTGCCTCCAAGGGACTGGGCGAAGCCGAGTACGCGCGAGTACGCCAGTGCGGTGGGGGGCAGGCCGGCGCCGGTGGGAGCGGCGATGCCGGTGATGAACACGAGCACCGGGCCCAGGAGCGCGGAGAGCACGCCGCCCGCTCCGAACAGCGACCAGAAAATGGGGGCATTCGAGCGTTTCATAATCCGTACCAGCGCACGGTCGCGTATATCACGGCAGACATGACCAGCGTCGCCGTCCAGCCCGCAGATGACAGCAGTAATCCGGGGACCGGTCTGCCGCCGAGATGGAGCAGCGGCAGCGTTTTGGGCAGGACTTTCCACCACGTATAGGCGTGATAGATCATCGCGAGCAGCATGAACACATGCAATGCGACCGCCAGCGGCTGGCGCAATGCGGCCAGCCACGCTTCGTACGCGGCTTCACCCTGGCTCAAGCGCCACACG
>JAIOOZ010000141.1 GCA_021414185.1 Betaproteobacteria bacterium | reverse complement strand
TTCGGGCTGGCACGAGTTTTGGCCCATAACATTGTCGCAAGCCACTAGCTTAGAATGACTAAGCGTCGTGCCTTGCTTCGCGTTCTGAGCCAAAATCGTGACAGCGCATCGCGCGTTTCATGGTGTTAGGCACTCTAAATTATCGGGCATAATATTTTTTCCGTCGCTCGCGGCGCGACAAGCAGGAGGTAGCCAGCATGCGTAAAGGCCAGTCGTCGAACCAGAAAATCATCGATCTCGTGCGCGCGTCGCCTGCCGCGCGCGTGAAAGTGGCCGTCACCGATATCGACGGCGTGCTGCGCGGAAAATACATCCACAAGGAAAAATTCCTGTCCGCGGTGGATGCCGGATTCGGGTTTTGCAACGTCGTGTTCGGCTGGGACATGGGCGATCAGTGCTATGACAACGCGACGTGGACGGGGTGGCACACTGGTTTCCCCGACGCGCTGGCGAAAATCGATCTCAACACATTCCGCCGCGTGCCGTGGGACGACAACGTACCGTTCTTTCTCGCCGATTTTGTCGATGGCAAGGACCAGCCGTCGCCGGTATGCCCGCGGCAACTCCTTAAAAAGGTCCTCGCACGCGGCGCGAAAAAAGGCTTTAAGGTACTGGCCGGCGTCGAATACGAGTGGTTCAATTTCCGCGAAACTTCGCAAAGCCTGGCTGCCAAGAACTACACGCAGCCGGAAACCATCACGCCCGGCATGTTTGGCTATTCGCTGATCCGCGCCAGCCAGAACCAGCCGTTTTTCAAGGCGCTGATGGAAGAGATGCCGCAGTTCGGGATTCCGATCGAAGGCTTGCATACCGAAACCGGCCCCGGCGTTTACGAAGCGGCGATTCTTTATTCGGAAGCACTGGAGGCTGCAGATCGCGCCGTGCTGTTCAAAACCGCTGCCAAGGAAATCGGCCACCGCTTTGGCATCATGCCAAGCTTCATGGCGAAGTGGAACGCGCAGTACCCCGGTTGCAGTGGTCACGTGCATCAAAGCCTGTCGGACGGCAAGGCCAACCTGTTTTACGACGCGAAATCGCCGCGTCGCATGAGCAAGCTGTTCGAGAGCTATCTCGCCGGGCAATTGCATTGCCTGCAGGACATCCAGGTGTTCTTCGCGCCGACCATCAACAGTTACAAGCGGTTGGTCGATGGTTTCTGGGCGCCGGTGAAAGCGACCTGGGGCATGGACAACCGCACTGCCAGCCTGCGCGTGATCGCGGGGTCGTCGAAATCAACGCGTATCGAAACGCGCTGTCCCGGCGCCGATACGAATGCCTATCTCGCGGTGGCAGCGTGCATAGCCGCCGGGCTCTATGGCATCGAAAAAGGCCTCAAGCTCACCACCGCGCCGCTCGAAGGTGACAGCGCGAAGGCAAGCCGCATACCGCGCCTGCCGCGCAACCTGATGGAAGCCACCGCGAATCTCAAAAAATCGAAAATCGCGCGCGAACTCTTCGGCGAGGAGTTTGTCGATCATTACGTCAAGACACGCGAATGGGAGTGGCGCCAGTTCCAGGACGCGGTCACCGACTGGGAATTGAAGCGCTACTTCGAAATCATCTGATCCGGACTCTGCATGGCAATCCATCGTTTCGCTTTTCCCACGGAAATCCATTTCGGCGCCGGCGCGCGCCGCGAGGCCGCGAAGTATCTCGCCGCCCGCGGCTGCCGGCGTCCGCTGATAGTCACCGACAAGGGCATAGCTGCCTTGCCGCTGCTGGCTGAATTCAAGTCGACGCTCAGCGGCCTGGCGGTTGAAGTCTTCGCGGGCGTTTGGGGCAACCCGGTCAAAAGCCAGGTCGATGCCGGCGTTGCTGCCTTCAAACAGCACAAGGCTGACGCAGTCATCGGCTTCGGCGGCGGCGCTGCGCTCGACGTGGCCAAGGTCATCGCCCTGATGTCCAATCATCCCGGCAGCGTGCTCGAATACGCTTGGGACCATCCGCAGGTGCGTGCCATCGAGCATGAGCTGCCGTGTTTTATCGCCTTGCCGACGACCGCCGGTACCGGCAGCGAAGTTGGGCGCTCGAGCGTGATCTCGGACGACGCCACGCATATCAAGAAAATAATTTTCTCGGCCAAGCTGTTGGCCAAAGCGGTGTTTGCCGATCCCGAACTGACGCTCGACCTGCCGGCGCATGTGACCGCGGCGACGGGCATGGACGCGCTCACCCACAATGTCGAGTCGTACATAGCCAAGGGCTATCATCCGATGTGCGACGGCATCGCGCTCGAAGGCGTGCGCATCGCCGCGCGCGCGCTGCCGGTTGCAGTGCGCGAACCCAAAAACCTGCAGGCGCGCTCCGACATGCTGATGGCCTCGCTGATGGGCGCGGTGGCGTTTCAGAAAGACCTCGGCGCCACCCATTCCTGCGCGCATGCGCTGTCGACGGTCGCCGACCTGCATCACGGCCTCGCCAACGGCATCATGATCGACTACGTGATGCGCTTTAACCAGTCGGTGGAGCTGGAACGCTTCGCCATCATGGCCGAGGCGGTAGGTATTGCGCGCGGCTCCAGGGAGGCGAGCGCGGATGCGTTTGTCGATTGGCTGACCGCGCTTAAACGCGAAGTCGGTATCCCGGCGAAACTTGGCGCCGTAAAAGTGTCTAAAGAGCATCTGCCGAAATTGCTGGATGTCGCGGTCGACGATATCTGCCACCAGACCAATCCGCGGCCGTGCACGCGCGGCGATTTCGAGCGTCTATTTACCGAAGCGATGTGAGCATGCGCAAGCACACACTTAAAATCGGCGTTTCGGCGCGCTTTTTTCATCCCGAGCCGTCGAGCATAGGCGTACAGAGCAAGACGCTGCAGTATCTCGAGCAGTCGATGGCGCACTGGGTGATGTCGCGCGACGTGCTCGTGTTCATGATTCCGTCGGTCGACAAGGACGGCATCATCCATCGCAGCAGTATCCGCCTCTCCGATTATGCGAAACACCTCGACGCGCTGGTGCTGCAGGGCGGGGCCGACCTCGCCCCCGAGACCTACGGCGAGGAACCGCTGCAGCCGGAATGGGCGGGTGACCGCGTGCGCGATATCTACGAAATGGAAGTGCTGCATGAGTTTATCGAGGCCGACAAGCCGGTGCTCGGCGTGTGCCGCGGCGCGCAGCTCATCAACGTGGCGTTCGGCGGCACGCTGCACCAGGACATCAACAGCCAGTTGCCCGGCACCATCGGGCATCGCGCGCCCAACGCGTACGAGCAGAATTTTCACGAGATCAGCATCGAACCCGAATCCGGGCTCGCGCGGCTGTATCCCGACGCGCGCACCGGCAAGGTGAACTCCATACACCACCAGTCGATCAAGACGCTGGGGCGCGAACTCACTGTCGAAGCGTACTCGGAACCCGACCGCGTGATCGAAGCCATCCGCTGGCAGGGGCGCGGCTACGTGTTCGGCGTGCAGTGGCATCCCGAATTCCTGCATCCATCGGATGAAACGGTGCTGAGCCCCGCGCCCATACTCGAAGAATTTCTGAATGCCGTGCGCAAGCGTGCATAAAGATCTTGCCATTGCTCGTCATGCCCGCGCAGGCGGGCAACCAGAGGCATTTGGATGTCCTGGGTTCCCGCCTGCGCGGGAACGACGCAGTTAGTTTCAGGCTTCACTCACAGCACACTGGAACAACCACAATCATGCTGAAAATTCTGAACCCGGCCACGCACGCGCTGATCGCGAAAGTCCCGGCCGATACCGCTGCTGCTGTGAAACAAAAATACCAGGCAGCGCGCGCGGCGCAGCCGGCGTGGGCGCAACGGCCCTCAACCGAGCGCATCGACGTGATGACGCGCTTTCGCGAGCAGGTGCGCGCGCGGCACGAAGATCTGGCGAAAATCCTCACCAGCGAAGTCGGCAAGCCGATCGCGCAGTCGCGCAACGAACTCAACGGCGTGCTCGGCCGCATCGATTTTTTCATCAACAATGCGGCGAAAGTCCTCAAGGACGAAGTGGTGTTCGCCGATCGCGGGCTCGAGGAGAAAATAGCTTACGAGCCGCTCGGCGTCGTCGCCAACATTTCGGCGTGGAACTATCCGTACTTCGTCGGCGCCAATGTGTTCGTGCCGGCGCTGCTGACGGGCAACGCCGTGCTGTACAAGCCGTCCGAGTTCGCGACGCTTAGCGGGCTCGAGATCGCGAAAATGCTGCACGCCTCAGGCGTCCCGCAGGACGTGTTTGTGGCGGTGGTGGGCGGCGGGGAAATCGGCGCGTCGCTGGCGCGCCAGCCGGTGGACGGCATATTCTTCACCGGATCGTATGCGACCGGACGCAAGATTGCGTCAGCCGCCGCCAAGCGCATGATCAAGGTGCAACTGGAGCTTGGCGGCAAGGATCCGATCTACGTGTGCGAGGACGCCGATGTGAAAGCCGCCGCCGCATCGACGGCCGACGGCGCGTTCTACAACACCGGGCAGAGCTGCTGCGCGGTCGAGCGCATATATGTGCACGAGAGCATCTATGTCGATTTCGTCGATGCGTTTGTCGCCACAGTGCGCGGCTTCAAAATCGGCGATCCGCGCGACGACACGACTTATATCGGTCCGCTGACGCGTAAAGCCCAGTTGGCGGTGTTGAAGCGCCAGGTCGCGGATGCGAAGAAAAAGGGGGCGAACCTGCTGATGGGCGGCAAGCCGCTGACGCGCAAAGGACATTACTTCGCGCCGACGGTGTTGAGCGACGTCGATCACCGCATGGAAATCATGCGCGAGGAGAGTTTCGGGCCCGTCATCGGCATCCAGAAAGTGAATGATGACAATGAAGCGACCAGGCTCATGAACGACACCGCCTATGGACTCACCGCCGGCGTTTACACACCCGACCGTGAGCGCGCGGAGAAAATTCTGGCGCAGATCAAATCCGGCTCGGTGTACTGGAACTGCTGTGACCGCGTAAGCCCGCGCCTGCCGTGGTCGGGGCTCAAGCATTCGGGCATCGGGCTCACTTTGTCGACTTACGGCATACAGACTTTCCTGCGCCCCAAGGCGTGGCATTTGCGCAGCGTTTAACGACAGACTCATCGCGGCAGCCGCCGCTAAACCGGAGAACACATACCTATGGAACTGCTTGCCGACCCGCAGGCGTGGATTGCGCTGGCGACCCTCACGGCGCTGGAGATAGTGCTGGGCGTGGACAACATCATATTCATTTCCATCCTCGTCGGTCGCTTGCCGGAGGCGCAGCGCAAACGCGCGCGCCTGATCGGTCTCGGTCTCGCCATGGGCACCCGTATCCTGTTGCTGCTGTCGTTGGCGTGGATCATGTCGCTGACTTCGGCGTTGTTTACGGTGGCCGCGCATGAAGTGTCGTGGCGCGACCTCATTTTGATCGGCGGCGGCCTTTTTCTGCTGTGGAAGAGCGTGCACGAGATCCACAACTCGCTGGAAGGCGTAGCGGACGGCCACGGATCGGTGGCGCAAGCGACCTTCGGCGCAGTGCTGGTGCAGATCGCAATCATCGATATCGTGTTCTCTCTCGACTCGGTGATTACCGCGGTCGGAATGGTGGACGAAGTCGCGGTGATGATCACTGCAATCGTGATTGCGGTGCTGGTGATGATGTTCGCGGCGAAGGCCATCGGCGACTTCGTCGATCGCAATCCGACCATCAAGATGCTGGCGCTGTCTTTCCTCATCATGGTCGGCATGGCGCTGGTGGCGGAAGGTTTCGGTTTCCACGTGCCGAAAGGCTATATCTACTTCGCGATGGCGTTTTCGGTCGCGGTGGAAATACTTAACCTGAAAGTGCGCGCCCGCTCGGCGCCGGTCAAGCTGCACAAGCGGCTGATCGCCGGCCGCTAGCGTCATGCCTGGCCGCACAATCGCCGACTTAAGACGCGCGGCGTGCCGCTTCGACGAAGCGGCGCACGTGCCGCTGCTGTGCGACGGTGCGCGCATCGGCTGGCTGCGCAAAGCGCATGCCCAGCGGCTGATGGCATGGCCGGAGATTTTCAAGCGCGACGCGACGGGCGCGCATCTCGCTGCGACGCTCGATAGCCCGGCGTCCCGTACCGCGGCTATCGACGGTGTGGTCGAGACTCTGCACAAGGAAGGCGCCATCACCGGCTGGCGCAATGAACGCTATGCCGTTGTCACGGCCTTCGAGGCGCCGCCCTTGTTCGATATCGAGCGTGCCGCAGCGCGTTTTTTCGGGACCACGACTTACGCTGCCCATGCGAACGGCTATTGCGGCAGCGGGGCCGGGTGCGAAATGTGGCTAGCGCGTCGCGCGCTGACCAAACCGATCGATCCCGGCATGGCGGCTGGGTCCATCAACTTGCTGCGCGAAGTGCCTGAGGGCGTGCAGTCGGAAACGATATTCGTTTTTGACCTCGAACTGCCGCGCGAATTTCAACCGCGTAACGAGGACGGCGAAGTCGCGGAGTTCAGCCGCGTGCCGCTGTCGGCAATCAGCGGGCTGCTGGGCGGCGGCGAGGTAACGCTGGACGCCAGCCTGGTCATGCTGAGTTTTCTCGAACGGTTAAAATAGGCGTACAGTCAGAAGTCATCTCAAAAATCCGTTCGCCCTGATGTATAGAAGGGCGAAGAGTGGCGCGCAGCGGGCGTTCATGCTTCGATCTCAGCACGAACGTCCACAAGGGGATTCTTGAGATGACTTCTACATAAGAGATAGTGAAACGAGGAGAAACCATCATCAAACTCATAGTCAATTTGTTCACGGTTGCGAGTTGCCTGGCATTCGCGACCGCGCCGCTGCACGCCGCGCAGAGCGAACCCGCCGCCAATTATCCGAGCAAACCGATTCGCTTTATCGTGCCGTTCTCGCCGGGCGCGGGCACCGATTTGACGGCACGCACGCTCGCGCAGAAGCTCAACGAAAAATGGGGGCAGCAGGTGGTGGCTGACAATCGTACCGGCGCGCTGGAAAAAGACCTGCAGGGGATTACCCAGGCCACGTCCTTGTTCTACGTGCTGTACATACATCCGTCGATACCAGCGAAATCCGTCGCGGAACTGATTACGTACGCCAAAGCGAATCCCGGCAAGCTCAATTTCGGTTCGTCGGGCAACAACACGCTGCAGCACTTTGCCGGAGAAATGCTGAATCACCTGGCCGGCATCAAGATCATTCACATCCCCTACAAGGGGACGGCCGCGGTCATTCCCGCCATGATGGCGGGCGAAGTCCAGGTCGGCTATGGATCGTTGATTGGCACGCGCCCGCAGATGCAGGCCGGGCGCTTGCGCGGTATCGCCATCACCGCGGCCAAGCGTTCGCCGTCCATCGATCTGCCGACCGTCGCCGAGTCCGGCGTGCCCGGCTACGAAGTCGACCAGTGGTACGGCGTGATCACGTCTGCCAGGGTGCCACAGTCGATCGTGAAGAAATTGAGCGACGCCATGATTGAAGGTTTGCAGCAGCCCGAGACGGCCGCGCGCCTTGCGGGCGACGGCTCGATTCCCGTCGGCAGCTCGCCCGCGCAGTTCACCGCGCACATCAAGTCGGAAATCGCGAAATGGAAGCGGCTGGTGAAGGAAGCGAACCTGAAGATGGAGAAGTAAGCCCTGGCGGGTTGGTCAGTCAGGCAGGGTGGGCAACATGTTGCCCACGCCGAAAAAATCAATGCGTGTTCAGCCGCCGTCAAGCAATTGCTCAGGAAACCGTTCACCTTTTCCAGTATTGTGATCTACGGCATTTGCCGCGTGGGCAACCTGTTGCCCACCCTACAGGACTGAAGATGGAGAAATAAGTCCGGCGAGGCCGGATTCAGTCCTCGTGCGCCAGCATGCGGATGATGTAGCCGCCGGATTTCTCGTCGCGCTCCAGTTTCAACAGGTTCTTGCCCTGTGCTTCTTCCAGCAGGGCATTGAATGAGCGGAAGCCGTAGTACGCTTCGTTGAAGCCGGGTTTGCGGCGCTTCAAAGCCTGCTTGACCATGGAGCCCCAGATTTTTTCGTCCTCGCCGCGTTCGGTGCCGAGCGCTTCTATGGTTTCGAGTATGAGGTCGAGTGCTTCCTGCTTTTTGTCGTCGTCGGATTTTTTCGGCGCGTCGGCGGGCGCTGCTGCGCCGGTTTCCGATTTGGGGGCCGCTTTCTTGGGCGCTGCGCGCTTGCGCACGGGTTTTTCGCGCACCAGGTCATCGTAGAAAATGAATTCGTCGCAATTCGCGATCAGGAGATCGGAAGTCGAGTTCTTGACGCCGACGCCGATCACAGTTTTGTTGTTCTCGCGCAGCTTGGAGACCAGCGGCGAAAAATCCGAGTCGCCGCTGATGATCACGAAGGCGTCGACGTGGGATTTGGTGTAGCAAAGGTCGAGCGCATCGACCACCATGCGGATGTCGGCCGAGTTCTTGCCAGACATGCGCACGTGGGGGATTTCGATCAGCTCGAACGACGCTTCGTGCATTGCGCCCTTGAAGCTCTTGTAGCGGTCCCAGTCGCAATACGCTTTCTTGACGACGATGCTGCCCTTGAGCAGCAGGCGCTCGAGCACCTTGTCGATGTCGAATTTTGCATACTTGGCGTCGGCGACGCCGAGGGCTACGTTCTCGAAATCGCAGAACAGCGCCATGTTGGTGATTTCGGCTTGTGCAGCCATCAGTGCTCCATTGGTATGCGCCGCAGCATGGATTGCCGCCGGCGCAGGCGATATCTTACGCGCCGGGAGTGGGCTTGTCGCCGTGCGTCGAAAGTCTAGACCGGCGCGCGGAGCGGCACCGAGAGGAAAACACCGAATTCGGTCGCGAGGTTGCAGCTTACACGCGCGTGCACCTTGCCCTGCTCGTCGTAGAAGCTCGCGCGTTCGGCGAGCGGGAACACCGCTTCGTGCCAGACGTTGGGATGGATGTAGAGGCCTTTGCCGGCGTCGACGTAAAACGCGACAAAGTCCGCGGGCTTCACGTCGTCGCCCGGCAACGCGAGCGGGCACACGAATGCCTCGCCGTTCAGCGGGAAAAACAATTGCCCGCCGTCGGGATGATAATTGGCGTGCCACAGCAGCACGCGCGAGTGCTCCGATTTCCCCGTCCGTATCGCAGCGGCGGGATTCTTCGACCAGCCCAGCAAATAGTGCGAGCCGACCGCCTGATTCTTACCGAACAGCACGTCGCCTTCCCACCAGAAATCGAACTGCCCATGCGTGGTGCCGCCTTCGTTGCCGGTGCCGGGATCGCATTGCCGCCAGCCCGCGACCGGCCAGGTGACGATTTCGATTGGATAGTCGTGACTGTCATCGACGAGCTTGCCGTAGCTTTTGAGTGACTCTGGCGTCGCGCGCACGAGCGGCACTTCATGCCATGGCAACTCGCCCGGCACGTCCGGCGCGAGATAATCGGCGGCGGCGATGGCGTTGGTTTTACGTTGCGTTTGCGCGGCCATGATGATGTGTCAGGCGGCAGCGCGCGCTTTCGCGGCGGGTTTAAGCTGCGTGATGCCCATTTCCTTGACGATGGCCGCAATGGCATCCACCGCCTGCTTCATCTCGGTATCACCGATTGCGCCTATACAGCCGACGCGAAACGTTTCGACCTGCGTGAGCTTGCCGGGGTAGAGCGTAAAGCCGCGCTCGCGCACCTTGTCGTAGAACACGTTGAAGTTGTACTTGGGGTCGGCCGGTGCGTGCCAGGTCGTGATGATTGGCGCCTGAATGGACCGCGGCAGGAAGGACACGAAGCCCAATTTTTCCATGCCGTCGATCAGCGTTTCGCAGTTCTTGCGGTAGCGCGCGCCGCGGCCGGCGACGCCGCCTTGCGCCTGGAACTGTTTGAGCGCTTCCGCCAGTGCGGCCACCACGGTGGTCGGTGGCGTGAAGCGCCATTGTTTGGTGCGCATATACGCCTGCCACTGGTCGTAGAGATCGAGCGACAGCGAATGGCAATTGCCCTTGCATTGCTCGAGCGCAGCCTTGCGCAGGATCGCGAATCCCATGCCGGGCACGCTTTCGAGGCATTTTCCCGATGCAGCGACCACGCCGTCGAAGCGGATTTTGCGGGCGTCGATGTCGATGGCGCCGAACGAGCTCATGGCATCGATGAAAAGTCCGCGTTTGTGTTTGGCCACGACGGCGGCGATTTCCTCTAGCGGGTTCAGGATGCCGGTGCTGGTTTCGCAATGGACAATCGAGACGTGCGTCAGCGACGCATCGGCTGCAAGCGCTTCGTCGACCATCCTGGCGGTAGTCGGCTGGTCTTCGCCAGTCTGCAATATCTTGTGCTTGCGCTGGATGATTTCGCAGATTTTCGCAATGCGCTTGCCGTATTCGCCGTTAATGCATACCAGCACGTGGCCGTTGCGCGGAATCAGCGTGCCGAGTGCCGCTTCGACCGAGAAAGTGCCGCTGCCCTGCATCAGTACGCAGGCGTGATCGTCGCCGCCGTGCACGATGTCGTTAAGCTGGGTGATCAGCGCGGCGGTCATATCGATGAATGCGATGTCGCGCGAGCCGTAGTCGCGCAATTGCGCCTGCTTGGTCTGCAGCGTCGTCGTCAGCGGTCCGGGGGTCAGCAGGATGGGATCTAGCGTAGTCATGGTCATCACTCCTTGGTACTAAGTCGAAGGCGCCGGCTTGCGCCAGCTCTGGGTTTTCGCTTCCAAAAAACGGTTGAGCAGGTAGTAAAAGAGGCAGGCGACCGATGACGTGATCACGATCAGGGTCGCCATCGCGGTCGCGGGGCCGATTTCGCCGGCTTCGTCGAGATTAAGTATGGCAATCGCCGCCAGCATGGTGTCGGGCGCATACAGGAATACTACCGCCGAGATGGTCGTCATCGCGTTGACAAAGAAATAGCGGCTGATTTCGAGTATCGCCGGCAGGCACACTGGCACCGTCACGACAAAGAATGTCTTGAAGAAGGGCACTTTCAGCGAGGCCGAAACGGCTTCGAACTCAGTGTCGATCTGTTTTAACGCGGTAAGCGCAGTCAGGTGGCTCGACGAATAATAATGGACGATGGTCGAGATCACGAGGATAGCCATCGTGTGGTAAATGACGTTGAGCGGGTTGGCGGGATGGTTGAAAAAGAAAATGAATCCCAGGCCGAGCACGAGACCCGGCACGCCCATCGGCAGTACAGCGAACATGCGCAGGAGCGGCCGCAGCCAGTCGAGGCCGCGCGTTTTTTCGAGCAGATAGGCGCACACGAAAACGAACACCGTGCCGAATGTCGCGCACCACAGTGCGAGCTTCACGCTGTTGGCGTAGGCATCGAAAATG
>JAIOOZ010000140.1 GCA_021414185.1 Betaproteobacteria bacterium | reverse complement strand
TTGACCGTGTTCCGCCATTTGCACGCCCTCTCGCTGCGCTTTCACCTCGACCGCCAGACCGGCGGCGTGTCGCGCGACATCGAGCGCGGCACCCGCGGCATCGGCACGCTCATGAGTTACATGCTGTTCTCCATCGTTCCGGTGATCCTCGAGTTCGTGCTGGTCGCCGCGGTATTGCTGACGCATTTCGACTGGCGCTTTGCCGCGGTGACTTTTTCCGCGGTCATCATCTACATAGGCTTTACTTTCGCCATCACCGAATGGCGCACCGCCATCCGGCGCGAAGCGAATGAACTCGATTCGAAAGCCAACAGCCGCGCCATCGACAGCCTGCTCAACTACGAGACCGTCAAGTATTTCAACAACGAGGAATTCGAAGCGCGGCGTTACGACCAGAGCCTGACGCGCTACGAAGCGGCGGCGGTGAGGACCGAAGCGTCGCTCGGCATCCTGAATATCGGGCAGAGCTGCATTATCGCGATCGCGGTGACCATACTCATGATTTTCGCCGCGCAGGGCGTGGTCGCCAAGCAACTGACGCTGGGCGACCTAGTGCTCATCAACGGGCTTTTGATCCAGCTCTACATTCCGCTTAATTTCCTCGGCATGGTGTACCGCGAGATCAAGCAGGCGCAGATCGACCTTGACCGCATGTTTCGCCTGCTGGCGGAAAACCGCGAAATCCAGGACCGGCCTGATGCGAGCGACCTCGCGGGCGCGCAGGCCGCGGTGCGTTTTGACGGAGTCGATTTCGGCTACAACCCCAACCGCCAGATCCTGTTCGGCGTGAGCTTCGAAATCCCCGCCGGGCACAAGGTGGCGGTGGTCGGGCACAGCGGGTCGGGGAAATCCACACTCGCGCGCCTGCTGTATCGCTTCTACGACGTCGGCCACGGGCGCATCCTGGTCAACGAAACGGATATTCGCGAAATCAAACAGGCGGCCCTGCGCGGAGCGATCGGCATCGTGCCGCAGGACACGGTGCTGTTCAACGACACGATTTACTACAACATTTCGTATGGCCGCCCGCAGGCCTCGCGCGACGAAGTGATCGCCGCGGCGCAGGCCGCGCACATCCACGAATTCATCGAATCCCTGCCGGACCGTTACGAGACCGGCGTCGGCGAGCGCGGCCTGAAGCTCTCGGGCGGCGAGAAGCAGCGCGTGGCGATCGCGCGCGCGATCCTCAAGAATCCGCGTATCCTGATATTCGACGAAGCGACGTCGGCGCTCGATTCGGCCACCGAGCAGGCGATCCAGGCGGAACTCGAGCAGATTGCGAAAGGGCGCACGACGCTCGTCATTGCCCATCGCCTCTCGACCGTGATGGATGCGAACCAGATCCTGGTCATGGACGCCGGGCGCATCGTCGAGCGTGGCACGCACCATGAGTTGCTGGCGAGCGGGGGCACCTATGCGGAAATGTGGGCATTGCAGCAGGAGGATGCCGCGCACGTCGGTGCGGTTCACGCCGCCGCGCGGGGGATTGCGGCGGCAGCGCGCTGACTGCGCCGTCGCCTGGTATCAGCTTGGTATCATTCCGCTTCCTGTAACCGCGCGCCGCTGCGCAACGCGGCGCTGACCGGGCCGTACATGCACAACGGGCAGATCGGCACGCTGCGCGAAGTGGTGCGTTATTACTCGGAGCTGAACGTCGACCGGCTGCACGCCGACGGCGAGCAGATACTGAAACCGCTCAAGCTGACCGCGCAGGAGACCGACGACCTCATCGTGTTCGTCGAGAGCCTGACGGATTTCCGCACCAACTGGAAGCGCAGCAAGGGCGGCGAGCCGACCTGTAAATGAGCGTCCGCAATTATTTCTTGCGGCGCGCCTGTTCGTAGAGCGGCGTCACTGTCGGCAGCAGCGCCTGGATTTGCTCGATGCGGTTGGCTTCGGCCGGGTGGGTGCTGAGGAATTCCGGCGGCCGGCTGCCCTGATTGGCCTTCATCATTTTCTGCCATAACGCCACGCCGGCGCGGGGATCGTAGCCCGCGCGCGCCGTGAGTTCGAGCCCGATGCGGTCGGCTTCGGCCTCGTCGACGCGGCTGAACTTGGTCGCAATCAAAGCCTGGTACGCGGTGTTGGCCATGTCCGCGGTGGTGTCGCCGAGACCCAGCAGTGCGGAGCCGACGCCGAGCAAGCCCTGCGCCGCCATCGCCTGCGAAACCTGCTCGCGCGAATGCTCGCGCAGCGCGTGCGAGATTTCGTGCCCCATGACGACCGCGATTTCATCATCGTTCAGATTAAGCTGTTTGATCAGCCCCGAATAAAACACGATTTTGCCGCCCGGCATGCAGAACGCATTCAATTCATTGCTGCTGATGACATTGACTTCCCACTTCCAGCCCGGCGCATCGGCGCGGAACACTTTCGTTTGCGGTTCGATGCGGCTCGCAATCGCGCGCACGCGCTGGGTCAGCGCCGCGTCGGTATTGAGCACGCCTTTTTGCTGCGCTTCGGCGCGCAACTTGGTATAGCTTTGCGCCGACATCTGCTCGAGCTGCTCCGACGACACCAGCAGGAGTTGCCTGCGTTCGGCGCCGACCGCGCCGCCTTCGGTGGTGCTCGCGCAGCCGCCGATGGCAAGCAATGCAGCGGCAGCCAGTAGCAATGCAATGAGGGTGGTGGATTTCACGGCTTTTACTCCTTGTAGGCTTCGCTCTGAAGCGGGATATTGGTGTCTTCAGCCGCCGCCGGCAGCGCGCAAGCGGGAGCAATGCCGGCGATCTCAAGTCTGCAGTACATCAGCTTCTCCTCGTGCGGCCGCGTCGCGGCGTGATTATTTTTTCGCGGCCGGTCTGGCGGCGGCAACGATTATGCGGGATTTTATCTGTACGTCGCCGGCAACAGTAGCGGTGTCTTTCCACGCGCCTTCGCCGCTATTGTACTGCAGGCGCTTAAGTGCGAACGCGCCGTCGAAAACCGCCGCGCCGCTTATGCGGCGCGCGGGAAAACGATGCTGACCAGCGTGCCGCTACCGTGGGCACCGGCGGTGAGATGAGCTTCCGCATTGTGGCTCTGCGCAATCTCGCGCACGATCGCCAGCCCCAGTCCGCAGCCTTCGGCGCCACTGCCGAGCACGCGGTGAAAACGCTCGAACACGCGTTCGCGCTCCTCGGCCGGGATGCCCGGGCCGTTGTCCTCGACACTGAGTTGCACGCGATGGTCGTTGGCGGCGACGCGCACCGTGACGCGTCCGCCCGGCTGGGTGTAGCGCAGCGCGTTGTCGAGCAGGTTGACCAGCATTTCCCTCACCAGCAGGGTATCGCCCTCGATCACCGCGTGGGCCGCGCTGTCCGCTGTTGCGTTCGCTGTGTTGTCCGCAGTTGCGTCGAATCCGAGATCGATGTTGCGCGCCAGCGCGTGCGGCACCCATTCCGTGGTGGTGTCGCGCGCAATTTCGGCCACGTCCAGTTTCTGCATCGCCTGCGTGCGGCTGGCGCCGGGCTCGGCGCGCGCCCGACAATGCGAACGAGAGCCGCGCGAGCAGCTCGTTCATGGCACGGATGAGGGCGCGCACTTCGCCCGGCGCGTTTTGCTCGGGCAGCGCGCTCAGATCGCGATGCGAGCGGTTGCCGATTTCCTGCTGCAGCGTGGCGAGTGGACGCAAACCGCGCTCGATGCCGAACCAGACCAGCGCGCCGACCAAAGCGATCAGCAGCAGCTCGGGCAGCAGCATGCCCAGCAGGACTTCGTTGGCGAGCGTGCGGCGCTTGTTGAGCGTTTCGGCCACCAGCACCAGGACCGGCTCTGCGGCCGGAGCGCCGTTGGCCGCGGCGTGGAGTGCCGCGATCCGGATCGGGCTGCCGCGATAATTGCCGTCGTAATAGAGCGGCTTGCCGGCCGGCGCCTCCTCGGTCGGCAGCGGCAGCCCGCGGTGGCCGGCAACGAAATTGCCCTTGGCATCGTTGACCATGTAATAAACGCTGTCGTGCGTGTCGGATTCGAGCATGTCGAGCGCAGCACTCGGCAGGTCGACCCGCATACTGCCCTGGCTGACGCGGGTCTGCCGGCTGATATCGCGCGCGGAGTCGAACAGTGCGTAGTCGTAAGCGAGCGTCGCAAAGTTAAATGCATAGTAATAGGTGACGACCGCGCTGATGAGCGTGACGATGACGATGGGGGCCAGCAGTGAAATCAGCAGCTGGTGGCGCAGCGTCGCCCGTTCCGGTGCCGCTGCCGGTGCGCGCCCGCCGAGGACGGCGCTCATGCGTCTTTCTCGAGCAGGTAGCCGAGCCCGCGGATGGTGCGTATCGCCACGCCGGCCGACTCGAGCTTTTTGCGCAGGCGGTGCACGTAAACTTCGATCGCGTTGGTGCCGACTTCCTCGTCCCAGCCGTAGAGGCGCTCGGCCAACTGGTCCTTGTTGACCACGCGCCCGCTGCGCAGCATCAGCACTTCAAGCACGCCGAATTCGCGCGCCGAGAGCTCGAGCGGTACGCCGTGCAGGGTCGCGCGCCGGCCGCTGGTATCGAGCGTCAGCGGCCCGTGCGTGAGCAGCGAACTGCCGCCCGACTGGCCGCGGCGTATCAGCGCGCGCGCGCGCGCTTCAAGCTCTGGCAGGTCGAACGGCTTGGTCAGATAGTCGTCGGCGCCGAGATCCAGCCCCTTGACGCGGTCGGCCAGCGCGTCGCGCGCGGTCAGCACCAGCACCGGCACCGTGGCGCCGCGCCGCCGCAGCCGCTTCAGGACGTCGAACCCGTCCAGCTTGGGCAGCCCGAGGTCGAGTATGACGAGATCATAGGTTTGCGCCGTCAGCACGTGGTCGGCTTCTTCACCGTCGTGCGCGCAATCGACGGCAAAATCGGCCTGCCGCAGGGAGCGCGTGAGGCCGTCCGCCAGCACCGGGTCGTCTTCGACGATCAGGATACGCATGTCAGGCCCCCGTTTTTCAGCCGGTTGGTCACTCTAAGTGCGTGAATCATAAACATTTGCGAACATCTAGTGTAACGCACTGGCAAATCCTTTGCGGTATGGTAGATTTCGCTTCCGCTGGGGCAGGGGTGACCCCTGTGTAAGCTTGGAGTAAGGGAGAATTGCTAGTGTTCATCTATCAGGTTGCGGCTGCACGGAGGGATGTCGCAGCAAGCACTTTCCGGAAAGTCACAACGTGATGTTGTCAGGTTTGCGTAGGTTTGCTCTGGCTTTCCTCCTCGGGGGCCTGAGCGCTGTCGCTGCCGGAGCTGAACCGGCACCCGGCCTGGCCTCTTTGAACTCCGACCTGGCGCAGCTCACGCTGCGTCAGGCGGAGGTTTTTTTTGCCGCGCGCAATCGCGAACTCCAGCTCGGGCAGCGCCTGGTCGAAGGTGCCGAGGCGGACCGCCTGTCGGCCGCGCAGCGGCCCAACCCCAACCTGTCTTTCAACGCGAGCCCGCTCAATCCGCATTCCGGCATAGGCTCGGGCGATGCGCGTGACAAGCAGATCGGCAGCACCATCGGCCTGCAGCAGTTGTTCGAACGCGGCAACAAGCGCGAATTGCGCATGGAGGCGGCCGATCACAATATACGCGCCAGCCGCGGCGAATATGCCGATATCCGGCGCCAGCAGAAGGTTGCTTTGTACATGGCATATTACGATCTGGTGGCCGCGCAGGAAAAAATGCGCATTGCCGCGGAAACTGCCGGCCTATTTCAGAAGACCGTCGATGCGGCCGAGCGCCGGCTGCAGGCCGGTGATATCGCGCGCTCGGAAGTGGCGCGCATACGGGTCGACGCGTTGCGCGCGCAGAATGACGCCCGCACGGCGCAGGCCGAGCGCCAGAAGGCGCAATCGGTGCTCGCCTATATGATAGGTGCTGAACGCGAAGCCGCGCGCATCAATGCGGCCGACGGCTGGCCGGCCATCGGCGCCGCCCCGGCGACGCTCGAAACCGACGGCGCGCTGGCCGGACGCGCCGACGTGCAGGCCGCGCAGGCGCGGGTGGCGGCGGCGGAGAAGAACCGCGAACTGGCGCGTGCTTCGCGCACGCGCGACGTGACGGGGTCGGCGCAGTTCCAGCATTTCCCGGGCGATTTCAGCAACAATACTTTCGGCGTCGGCGTCAGCATTCCGCTGTTTACCGGCTACTATTTCGAAGGCGAGATTCGCCGTGCCGAGGTCGAATTGCAGGCGGCGCGCGACAACCTCGAACGCGTGCGCGCGCTGGCGCTCGGCGAGATAGCCCGCAGCCGCGCTGACCTTGATGCGGCCGCCGAGCGCGTCCAGCGCTTTCGCGATACGTTGTCGCAGGAGGCGCAGCGCGCCGCCGAGGGCGCCGAATTTGCGTACAGCAAGGGCGCAATCGGCGTGCTGGACCTGCTGGACGCGCGGCGCCAGCTCTACGCGACGCGGCTCGATGCATCCAACACGCTCGCCGATTATGCGAAATCGCTGGCGGTGTGGCAGGCTGCGATCATGGTCGAGGAAATCGATCCCAAAGAAATCGAGAAAAACAAAAAATGATTGCGGTACGGCGCTTTGCCGGCAATCGACAACCACAAGATAATTCAGGGCGGAACCAATGCAATTGAAGCACATGGCAGCGGTGTTGGCGGCAGCGTGGGCGATAGCCGGCTGCGACAACGCTGAAAAAAATCCGGGCGTGCCGCAACCCAAGGTGAGCGGCGACAGCGTGGTATTTCAGCCGGGCAGCCCGCAACTCGCGTCGCTCGCGTCGGAGCCGACGGTCGAAGGCGCGGCCGCGGCCGCGGCCCTGAACGGCCGGCTGGCGTGGAATGAAGATAAAACGGTGCGCATTTTCACGCCGCTCGCCGGCCGCGTCGATCGCATACTGGTGCAGCCGGGAGACAAGGTCCAGCAGGGACAGACGCTCGCCGTCATCGCCTCGCCGGATTTCGGCCAGGCGCAGGCCGACGCGCGCCGCGCGCAGGGCGATTACGCGCTGGCCGAACAGAACCTCGCGCGCGTGAAGGAACTGCACCAGCATGGCGTGGCGGCCGCCAAGGATCTCAATACCGCCGAGGCAGAATATGCGCGCGCCGAATCGGAATTGAAGCGCACGCAGGCGCGCCTGAAACTCTATGGCGGCGGCCTGCAGGTCGACCAGACTTACGCGCTGAAGAGCCCTTTGACAGGCGTGGTGGTTGAAAAAAACATCAATCCCGGCCAGGAATTGCGCCCCGACCAGATGGGCGCCAACATGCCGGCGCAGTTCGTCATCACCGATCCCGCCTATCTGTGGGTAATGCTCGACGCGACGGAGAAGGACCTGCCGCAGTTAAAGCCGGGCAAGATTATCAAAATCCGCCTGCCGGCCTATCCCGACGCGACTTTCGAAGCGAAGGTCACGGCGGTTGCGGATTTTCTCGACCCGACGACACGCACGATCAAGGTGCGCGCGACGCTCGACAATTCCAAGCGATTACTGAAGAGCGAGATGTTCGTCACCGCGGTGGTCGGCAACGAGGTGGCAAAGGTATTGCAGGCACCGCTGCGCGCGGTGTATTTCCAGGGCGGCAAGTATTTCGTGTTCATCGATGACGGCGCCGGAACGTACCTGCGGCAGGAGGTGAAAACCGGCGACGCCTACGATGGCCACGTCACGGTATTGTCCGGGTTGCAGCCCGGACAAAAGGTCGTGACCGAAGGCGCGCTGCTGTTGCAGCAGATGCTGCAGCCGCGCCGTGTCGTCAAATAACCGCGCCGGCAACGACGCGCTGCCGACATCATGATCAAGAAAATCGTCGAGTTCGCGCTCACCAAGCCGCTGTTCGTCATACTCGGCACGGTGCTGTTTATCGGCGCTGGCGTGATCGCATTCAAGCAGCTGCCCGTCGAGGCTTTCCCCGACGTGACCGACACCCAGGTGACGGTCATCACGCTGCTGCCCGGCCGTGCCGCCGAGGAGGTGGAAAAACAGGTCACTCTGCCGCTGGAAGTCGCGCTCGCCGGCCTGCCCAATTCGATCCGCATGTTCTCGCATACGCAGTTCGGGTTGTCGTTCATCATCCTCACTTTCAGCGACGAAGCCAACGCTTACTTCGCGCGCCAGCAGGTGGTCGAGCGTCTGCGCGAAGCTGAGCTGCCGGAGGGCGCGCAACCGCAGCTGGCGCCGCTGTCGACGCCGATCGGCGAAATCTACCGCTACCGCGTCAAGTCCGACAGCCTCGATTCGCGCGACCTGCGCACTATCCAGGACTGGACGGTCAGCCGCCAATTGCGCCTGATACCGGGCGTGGCCGATGTGGTCAGCTTCGGCGGATTCATCAAGCAGTACGAGGTCAACCCCGATCTCGCCAAGATGAAATACTACAAGGTCACCTTGCAGCAATTGTTCACGGCTTTGCAGCGCGCGAATTCCAACGCCGGCGGCGGCTATGTCGAGGTGCCGCCGCAGCAGTTTCTGATCCGCGGCATCGGCTTGCTGCGCTCCGCGGACGAGGTGCTCAATGTAATGGTCGCCGAGCGCAACGGCGTGCCGGTGCTGGTGAAGGACGTTGCGGGGCTGTCGGTGGGCTCGGTGCCACGCCAGGGCGTGATCGGGCAGGACGACGACGACGACATCGTGACGGGCGTGGTGCTGATGCGCAAGGGCGAAAATCCGTCGACCGTGCTCACCGCGGTCAAGCAGCGCGTCGACATGCTGAACGAAACGGTGTTGCCGAAAGGCGTTGCGCTGGTGCCGTATTACGACCGCTCGTGGCTCATTGGCAAGACCCTCAAAACGGTGTTCACCAATCTGGTCGAGGGCGCGATGCTGGTCACGCTCGTCCTCCTGCTGTTTCTCGGCAATATCCGGGCCGCCGCGATCGTGGCGCTCGTCATCCCGCTGTCGCTGCTGGGCACTTTTCTCGGCCTGACTTGGATCGGCATCCCGGCCAACCTGCTGTCGCTCGGCGCCATGGACTTCGGCATCATAGTCGATGGCGCGGTGATCGTCGTCGAGAACGTCTTCCGGCGGCTTTCGGAGAGCAAGGAGTTTCACGACGACAAGACCGACGACCGCGAAGACCGGCACCGGCTGCAGGTCATACTCGACGC
>JAIOOZ010000676.1 GCA_021414185.1 Betaproteobacteria bacterium | reverse complement strand
ATTGAAATCGCAGTACGGGCATTTGCGCACACACCACGGGATATGGATGTAGAGAGAGAGAGGGGGCAGCGCCTTGAAGCGAGGAGAGGCGAGAGGCGAGAGACGAGAGGCGGGAAAAAGCATAGGTGGTCCTAGCGGGCTTTACTCCTCTCCCCTCTCTCCTTTCTCCTCTCGGCGCGCAAGCGCTCGGCCAGCATGCCGAGCGCCTGCGCTCTATGGCTGATGCGGTTCTTTTCTGCCGGTTTGAGCTCCGCGCCGGTCTGCTTCAACTGCGGCAGCAGGAACAAAGGGTCGTAACCGAAACCGCCGCTGCCGCGCGGGGTTTGCAGAATCTCGCCGTGCCATTCGGCTTCGCAGATGATGGGCTGCGGATCGTCGGCGCGGCGCACCAGCACGATTACGCAGTAGTAGTGGGCTTTGCGGTTGGTCTCGCGCGCCATCAGTTCCAGCAGTTTTTTATTGTTGCGAGCGTCTTGCTGCTCGCGCCCGCCGCCGGCCGACTCGCCCGCAAAGCGCGCCGAATACACGCCGGGCGCGCCGTTCAGCGCGTCTACGCAAATGCCGGAATCGTCCGCCAGCGCCGGCAACTTCGTGTGCCCGCTTGCATGCCGCGCCTTGGCCAGCGCGTTCTCGACGAAAGTGCAGTGCGGTTCGGCGGCCTCGGATACGCCCAGCGTCGACTGCGCGACGATCTCGATGTCGAGCGGCGCCAGTATCGCGGCTATCTCGTTCAGCTTGCCGACGTTGTTCGAGGCTATGACTATTTTTTTCATGATTCAGGTTTGAACCGCCAAGGCGCCAAGCTCGCCAAGAAAAGCCATTAAAAAAATAATAAGCAATTCATAAATGCACAGGCTTTTTGTACTTTTGCGTCTCTTGGCGGCCTCGGCGTCTTGGCGGTTCAATCAAGAATTAAGTGCGGCCTTCTGAGCTGCAATCAGTTCCTGTATGCCTTTGTTCGCCAGATCGAGCAGCGCATTCATTTCGGCGCGCGAGAAAGGTGCGCCTTCGGCGGTGCCCTGCACTTCGATCAGTCCGCCGCTGCCGGTCATGACGACGTTCATGTCGGTGTCGCACGCGGAGTCCTCGGGATAATCGAGATCGAGCACCGGCACGCCCTGGTAGACGCCGACCGAAACCGCCGCGACAAAATCGCGTATTGGACTCGCCGCCAGCAATTTATTGTCGAGCAGATAGCCCACGGCGTCATGCACTGCGACGAATGCGCCGGTGATGCCGGCCGTGCGCGTGCCGCCGTCGGCCTGGATCACGTCGCAATCGATCTGCATGGTGCGCTCGCCGAGCGCGTTGAGATCGACGACCGCGCGCAGCGCGCGGCCGATCAGGCGCTGGATTTCCTGCGTGCGCCCTGATTGCTTGCCGCGCGCCGCTTCGCGGTCGGAGCGCGTGTTGGTCGCACGCGGCAGCATGCCGTATTCGGCGGTGAGCCAGCCCTGCCCTTTGCCCTTCAGAAACGGCGGCACTTTGTCCTCGACGCTGACGGTGCACAGGACCTTGGTGTCGCCGGCCTCGATCAGCACCGCGCCCTCGGCATGGCGCGTGTAACGGCGTGTAATCCGGATATTGCGTAACTGGTCTGGCTGGCGCTTGCTGGGCCGCATAATGTGCTATCTTTCCTGGCTAAGAACGTGGACGCAACCCATAATTTCACGGGCTGAAGTTCGGCATATTTTACCCCGCACTTAACTTTCACCCTGCACATTTCACCCGCGGCCAAAAAATGATCTACAGCATGACCGGATTTGCCAGCGCGACGCGCGAACTCGCAACCGCCGCGCTCAATGTCGAAATCCGTTCGGTCAATCACCGCTACCTCGATCTGCAGTTCCGCCTGCCGGAGGAACTGCGCGCGCTCGAACCCGGCCTGCGCGA
>JAIOOZ010000675.1 GCA_021414185.1 Betaproteobacteria bacterium | reverse complement strand
GCGCATGATGAAAGCGATCGAGGCCGTCACCGCGAAAAAAATCCACACGCCCGACCTCGGCGGCGAAGCGACGACCGAAATCGTCACGTCCGCGATTTGCGACGCGCTTTAATCGCAACCGGCTTTTGCATTACCTGCGCGCATGCAGACATGCCCAACAATCGGTTGAAGGCCGCCCGGATTAAGCTAACAATCGGCGCTTTGGCACGGTAACCAGGCTCATGATGACGACCTCCCCCGCCCGCTCCCTCACTGCCATTCTCGTCTGCGGCAGCGTTATCGTCACGCTCGCGATGGGCATACGCCACGGCCTCGGGCTCTTCCTGCAGCCGATGTCGTTCGACCTCGGCTGGAACCGCGAGGTCTTCTCGTTCGCAATCGCTTTGCAAAACCTGCTGTGGGGCGCGGCGCAGCCGCTCGCCGGCGGGCTTGCCGACCGCTACGGCGCGCCGCGCGTGATCATCGGCGGCGCCCTGCTCTATGCAGCCGGTCTCGCGCTGATGACGGTGTCGGCGGTGCCGCTCGCATTCAGCCTGTCCGCCGGCGTCCTGATCGGCATTTCATTGTCGGGCGTCACGTATAGCGTCATCTACGGCGTGGTCGGCCGTAGCTTTCCCGAGCACAAGCGCTCGCAGGCAATGGGCTACATCGCCGCCGCGGGCTCGTTCGGCCAGTTTCTGATGGTACCCATAGAGCAATGGTTGATCGGTGGCGTCGGCTGGGCCAGCGCTCTCCTCGTCTTGTCGGTGATCGCTTTGATCATGGCCCCGATGGCCTTGGGTCTGGGCGAGCCGCAGCGCCAGTACGTAGCCGGCAGCCAGACCATACGCCAGGCGCTTGCTGAAGCCTTTCACAACGGCAGCTTCTGGCTGCTGACCGCGGGCTACTTCGTGTGCGGCTTCCAGGTCGTGTTTATCGCGATTCATTTGCCGGCGTATCTTAAAGACCACGGTCTCGCCCCGCACGTCGCCGTCACGGCGCTCGCATTGATCGGGCTCTTCAATATCTTCGGCACGTGGAGCGCGGGCTGGCTGGGCGCGCGCGTGCCCAAGAAACACCTGCTGACCGGGATTTACGCAACACGCAGCGTGGTCATCACGCTGTTCCTGCTCGCGCCGCTCTCGCCCGCGTCGGTCTATATATTTGCCAGTGCAATGGGCATCCTGTGGCTCTCCACGATTCCTCTCACCAACGGCATCGTCGGCGTCGTGTTCGGCGTGCGCTACCTGGCGATGCTGGGCGGCTTCGTGTTCTTCTCGCACCAGATCGGCAGCTTTTTCGGCGTGTGGCTGGGCGGCCTTATCTACGACCGCAGCGGCAACTATAATGCGGTATGGATGATCGCAATCGCACTCGGCATTTTCGCCGCTCTCATCAACTGCCCGATACGCGAAAAACCGCTCGCGCGGCTCGCCGCGGCCTGATCGGCTATCCGACGATCTCAGGCATAGTGCGAAACCGCCGATGAACACCGATGAACGCCGAGAAAAGCCAAGGGCAAGCCACAGAGGTCGCAGAGGGAAAACATATTCAAACGACGTAATTGATCCCTGTTCTTGGTATTTCTCTGTGACCTCTGTGGCGAATGTTTTTTTGAATTTATCCGCGTTCATTGGCGTACATCGGCGGTTGCTTGTCGCTTCAAGCGTTTTTCTAAGAGGTTTTGGGCTTGCGGCATCGCTAGTGCTGGCCGGCAACGTCCCGGCACTCGCGCAAACCGTGCCTCTCCACGCCTCCACACAAATACGTTTTGCAACCGCCGACCAGAGCCGCCTGCGGCTGGGAGCGCGCGACGACTTCATTGCCGCCATGGGCGCATACGACCGGTCGGCGCGCATGGGGCGCCGCGGCCCCGTCGCGGAAGCTGATTACCTTGCGTTCGCCGCGGGCCAGGCGCTCGACTGGCAACCGGCGGAAATCGCAAAGCTGTCATCGTCGATCGCGAAAATCAGCGAGCAGCTGCGGCCGTTGAAACTTCCGCTGCCGCGCGAGGTGTGGCTCGTGAAGACGACAGGCCGCGAAGAAGCGGAAACGCCTTACACACGGGGCAACGCCATCATGCTGCCGCAGCAGTACATGGATGTCCCCGTCGAGGAGATCGAGCGCGTCATCACGCACGAGATTTTCCACGTGATTTCGCGCCACTTGCCCGAGCGCAGAAACGCGCTATATGCGATCGTGGGATTTCGCGATTGCGGGCCGCTCGCCTGGCCGGCCGAGCTCGAACGGCGACGCATCACCAATCCGGATGCTCCCGACAACCGCTATTGCATCACGCTCGAGCGCGGCGGCTCGCCGCTGACTTTTTATCCAGTGCTGTTCGCGAAAGAAGAAACTTTCGACCCCGCGCTTCCCGGAACCTATCTTGACCGCATGGCGTTCCAACTGCTGGCGGTTATGGGCAGCGGCACCAAGTGGACTGCGGGCCGCGCGGGCGACAAGCTGGTACTGCTCGATGCAGGAAATTTGCCGGAATATTTCACTGCGATCGGACTCAACACGCGCTACATCATTCATCCCGAAGAAATACTCGCCGATAACTTTGTCCTGCTCGCGCGCGGCGAGCGCAAGGTGCGCACGCCGCGCATACTGGACGAACTGGAGAAGGTGCTGGCGGGGAAATAGCCGGAAATTTTCAGATCGCGTTGCCCGGGTTCAGGCATGGTGACGCCGGCCGTGCAAGCGCTGTTTGCGCGACTAC
>JAIOOZ010000674.1 GCA_021414185.1 Betaproteobacteria bacterium | reverse complement strand
CAGCGGCGCCGAAATCATCGGCCACGGCCGCACCAGTTCCGAAATGCAGAACGACATGTGGGAGCAGGATGAAGCGCATCTCATCCGCGAAGTAACGGACGCCATTGCCGCAAAATCCGGCAAACCGCCCGCCGGCTGGCTCGGCCCCGGCTTCGGCGAATCGCGCGTGACACCCGACCTGCTGAAGGAAGCCGGCTACAGCTATGTGCTGGACTGGCCCGCCGACGACCAGCCTTTCTGGATGACGACACGCGCGGGACCGCTGCTGTCCGTGCCCTATCCCGTGGAACTCAACGACGTCACCGCTTTGCTGCACCGCCGCCATGCCGGCCGCGAATTCGGCGACATGATAGTCAACCAATTCGAGACCATGCTGGCACAGTCCGAAAAACAGCCGCTGGTCTTCGCGCTGGGACTGCATGCATACGTGGCCGGCCAGCCGTTCCGCCTGCACGCGATCCGCAAGGCGCTGCAGCACTGTTTAGCGCATCGTGATGCGGAAAGAGTGTGGCCTGCGCATCCCGGCGCAATCGCCCGCCATTGCATGCAGCTTCCCGCCGGCATTGTCCCGCGGGCCTGAATCGCACTTACGGAGGAACTCCCATTGACTACCGATACCCTGCCCCGCGTCGTCGTGCTGTCGACCGGCGGCACCATCGCCGGCCGCGGCAACTCAACGATGAGCATGGCGGAATACAAGGCCGGCGAGCTGGGCGGCGAGGAACTCGTCGCGGCGGTGCCCGAGCTGAAACAATACGCACGCGTGAACGTCGAGCAGGTCAGCAACATCGGCAGCTCCAACATGACGATTGCGATTTGGCGCACGCTGGCCGATCGCATCAATAAACTCTTCGCCACGGACGCGGACGTCGCTGGCGTCGTCATCACGCACGGCACCAGCACCATCGAAGAGACCGCTTACTTTCTGAACCTGACGGTAAAGCATGACCGCCCGGTGGTGCTGGTCGGCTCGCAACGCCCGGCGACAGCGCTGAGCGCGGACGGGCCGCTGAATCTCGTCAATGCGGTGCGCACTGCGGCTTGCCCCGACTCGCGCGGCCACGGCGTGCTCGTCGTTCTCAACGATGAAATCAACGCGGCGCGCGACGTGACCAAGAGCAACACCTTTCGCGCAGAGACGTTCCGCTCCGGCGAGCTCGGGTTCCTCGGCTACGTGGACCAGGACAAGGTTGCCTACTACCGCTCTTCAACCAAACGGCATACCACCGCGGCGGAATTCGATCTGAAAACTATCAAAGACCTGCCGCGCGTCGAGATCGTCTACTCGTCGGTCGCAAGCGATGCGCCGCTGATCGTCGCCGCATTGAGCGATGCAGGCGTGCGCGGCATCGTGTTCGCTGCGACCGGCGCGGGCTCGCTGTCGGACCTCGAAGTGGAAGCAATCAAGAAGGCCGGCAAGACCGTGTTCGTGCGCTCGAGCCGCGTCGGCAACGGCCGCGTGATCGGCCGCGCCGAGTTCGACACGCTGGGCATCATCGCCGCCGACAATCTCAGCCCGCAAAAAGCCCGTGTCCTGTTGATGCTCGGGCTTGCCGTCACGAATGATGTGGCGACGCTAAGAAGGATGTTCGCGGAGTATTGAGCGAACGCGGAGGGCTTCAGAAGCCAACCGGAATTCATCTTCAATATCCCCTCGCCCCGCTTGCGGGGAGAGGGTTAGGGTGAGGGGCCGATTGAAGTCCGACCATTTTTTATGAACGAACCGATTTTGCTTCCCCTCACCCCAGCCCTCTCCCCACTAACGCGGGGCGAGGGAGCATTGTTGAGGCAGCTACTAAAACAATTCCACTCCTGCCCTTTTACTATTCCGGCTTCAGCCCCGCCGCCTTGATCACGCGCGCCCACTTCGCCAGCTCGTCGTTGATGGTCGCCGCAAACTCGGCCGGCGTGCTGCCAACCGGGTCCAGCCCCTGCGGCACCAGGCGCTCGCGCACGTCGTTCATTTTCACGATCTGCGCGATTTCGGAACTCAGCCGCGTGACGATGGCGCGCGGCGTGTTGGCCGGCGCAAGCAGGCCGTACCACGAACTCGCTTCGTAATCGGGAACGCCGGCTTCTATCATGGTGGGAACATCGGGAGCGGAGCTCGTGCGCGCCCGGCTGGTCACCGCCAACGCGCGCAGCTTGCCGGCTTTGACCAGCGCGAGAACGGACGCAGTCGAAGGAATCATCGCGACGATATGGCCGCCGAGCAGATCGGGAATCGCCGCCGCGGCGCCCTTGTAAGGCGCATGCACGATGTCCATGCGCTCCATGCTTTTCAGCAGTTCCATCGACAGGTGCACGGGCGTCGCGGTGCCGGCGGAACCATAAGTGAGTTGGCCGGGTTTCGAGCGCACCCACTCGACGAACTCCCTGACCGTGCGCGCCGGCACGCTGTTGTTGACGACCAGCATGCCGGGCGACAGCACCACCAGCGAGACGGGCGCGAAATCCTTCACCGAATCGTACGGCAGTTTCTTGTGCAGGCTCGGGTTGATGGCGTGGCTGCTGCTGACGAGCACCAGCGTGTAACCGTCCGGCGCCGCCCTGGCGACGATCTCGGTGCCGACGATGCCGCCGGCGCCCGTGCGGTTGTCCACCACGACCCCGACGCCCAGCCGCTCCGCGAGTTTCTGCCCGACGATGCGCGCCGAGATGTCCGTGCCGCCACCTGCGGTGAATGGAACAATCAACCGTATCGGCTTGATCGGATACTGCTGAGCCGCAGCGGCAAGCGGGAAAACCAGCGTCAGCGCAAAGAACAGCCGCCGCGCCGTTTTATTCCGGCTCATTTGAGGTTTTTTGCCCATTCCGCCACCACCGCTTCAAAAAAAACGCCACGATATATCATCACACACGTTGCGGTAAACTAACCCGCAGAATGGTAAAAAGCCCCGGGGAGCAAGTTATGCATTGCATATCACGATGGATACTGGCGGTTGCAACATGCGCCATCTGCGCGATGGTCGCCGCACCGGCGCTCGCGCAGGACAGCGTCACCTTGAAGCGCATCAAGGACAAAAAGACCATCGTCCTCGGCGTGCGCGAGGCGTCGGTGCCGTTTTCGTATCTGGACGACAAAAAGCAGTACGTCGGCTATTCGGTCGACCTCTGCATGAAAATCGTCGACGCGGTGAAGGCCGAACTCAAAATGCCCGATCTCAAGGTGAGCATGATGACGGTGGTGCCGTCGGCGCGCGTGCAGATGGTGATGAACGGCGACGTCGACCTCGAATGCGGCTCGACGACCAACAGCGTCGAGCGGCAGAAAATGGTTTCTTTCGTGGTGACGACTTTTTTCACCGGCACGCGCATGCTGGTGAAGACCAGTTCGAAAATCAAGGACTACAAGGATCTCAAAGGCAAGCCGGTGGTCGTCACCAGCGGCACCACCAACGAGCGCGCGATCAAGAATTATAACCTCGACGAGTCGCTGAACATGCGCTTCGTCCACGTCAAGGACCACAACGAAGCGCTGGCGGCGCTCGACAATGGCAGCGCGGCGGCTTTCCCGATGGACGACGTGCTGCTCTACAGCATGCGCGCCAGTGCCAAAAACCCGGCTGACTACGCGGTGGTCGGCGATTTTCTGACGGACGAGCCCTACGGGATCATGATTCGCAAGGACGACGCGCCGTTCAAGAAGCTCGCGGACGGCGCGGTGACCGCGCTGTTCAAGAACGGCGACATCAACAAGATCTACGCGCGCTGGTTCGAGTCGCCGATCCCGCCGAAGAACGTCAACCTGAACATGTCGATGAACAGCGCGCTCAAGAAAAATATCCGCAGCCCCAACCACGACGGCGTCGATCATTGCGGCCGCATGCATTGCATGCTGATGCAGCGCCGCGAAATGTAGCCGCCGCTACTGCAAAGACGTTACTGCGGTTTGATGCCCGCGTCCCTGACGATCTTCGCCCAGCGCGGGATTTCCGCCTTCACGAAATCCGCGAACTGCTCGGGCGTGCTGGCGACGACAAACAGTCCCTGCCCCGCCATCTTCTCCTTGGCATCGGCGGCGTTGAGCGCGGCGGCCGCGTCGGCGTTGAGTTTGGCCACGATTTCGCGCGGCGTCGCGGCGGGCGCGAACAGGCCGAACCAGGTGCTCGCTTCATAACCCGGCAGGCCGGATTCCGCCGCGGTCGGCACGTCCGGCGCGGTGGCCACGCGCTGCTTGCTGGTGACCGCAAGCGCGCGCAGGCGTCCGCTCTGCGCCTGCGGCATGCCGACCGGAAGGTTGGAGAACACCATCGAGATCTGGCCGCCCAGCGCGTCGGCGATCGCCGGGCCCTCGCCCTTGTACGGCACGAACAGCATGTCGACCTTCGCCTGCAGTTTGAAGAGCTCGCCCGCCATGTGCGGCGTGCCGCCCGAGGCTGCGCCGTAGGTGAGCTGGCCGGGCCGCGCCTTGGCGAGCGCAATCAGGTCCTTGACCGATTTCACCGGCAGCGAGGGATGGATGACGATCACCAGCGGCGACACCGCGATCTGCGTGATGCCGACGAAGTCGCGCGACGTATCGTAGGTAACCTGTTTGGCGTACATCGCCGGCACCACCGCCTGCGAAGTCTGCGAGCCGACCAGCAGCGTATAGCCATCGGGCGGCGACTTGGCGACGAATTCGGTGCCTATGATGCCGCTGGCGCCGACGCGGTTGTCGACGATGAACGAAGTGCCGACGCGTTCGGTGAGTTTTTGCGCGAGTATGCGCGCGGTGAGATCGACGCCGCCGCCCGCCGCGAACGGCACGACGATGCGCACCGGCTTGGTCGGAAAGACGTCGGCAGCAAATGCAGGCACCACCGCCAGCGTCAGTGACAAGCAAGCAAAACCGGTGAGTCTTTTTGAATCCATGATCGCCTCCTTCATTGACTTTATTTTCACTACGATAGCATTTAAGGCGCCAGCGTAATCTTCGCCTCTTTAATCACCTTTGCCCACTTGGGGATTTCATCCCGGATGAACTTGTCGAACTCGGCGGGCGTGCTGCCGACCGGCTCGTTGCCCATGGCGGCGATGCGCTCGGCGAGCTCGGGCGACTTCACGGTCTGTACGAATACCTGATTGAGGCGCTTCACGACAGCGTCGGGCGTGCGCGCGGGCGCGACAATGCCGTACCAACCAAAAAACGAAAAGCCCGGCAGCCCCGCTTCGATCATCGTCGGCACATCCGGAGCGAGTTTCGAGCGGCGCTCGCCCGCCGCCGCCAGCGCGCGCAATTTGCCGGCCTGCACCAGCGGCAGCGCGATCGCCACCGTGTTGAATGCCATGTCGAGCTGGCCGCCCATCAGATCGGTCAGCGCCGGGCCGTTGCCTTTATAGGGAATGAACAGCAAGTCGATGCCGGCGCGCAGCTTGAGCAACTCGCTGCCGAGGTGCTGACCGCTGCTCGGCAACGCGCCTATCGTGTATTTGCCCGGATTTTTTTTGGCCAGTGCGATCAGTTCCGCCAGCGATTTCGCCGGCACCGAGGGATGCACGAGCAGCAGGCTTTCGTTGGTGGCGAGCATGGCGACCGGCGCGAAGTCGCGCACCGTATCGAACGGCAGCTTGGGATACAGCGTGGGGTTCAACACATGGCCGGTGAACACAAACAACAGCGTGTAGCCGTCGGGCTGCGATTTAGCCACCAGGTCGGCACCGATGTTGCCGCCGGCGCCCGCGCGATTGTCGATGACGACCTGCTGGCCAAGCACGCCCGACACGCCTTGGGCTGCGACCCGCGCGAACGTGTCGCCGCCGCCGCCCGCCGACGAGCCGACGATCAGGCGTATGGATTTGGTGGGGTACGACTGCGCCGCGGCGGCGCAGCCGAAACCGCATGCCAGCGCACCAAGAAAAATGCGTGCGGTTGCCGGCCGCCGAATACTTTGCATCGAACTGCTCCTCCAGTCGCGCGCGAACTGTTTCTTTCCTGCGGCCTTCTTTATACAGTGCCTGGTCCTGCGGGTGCAACAGGCGCTACCGCTCGCGACGACCTGAATCTTGCGATCAGGCGTGCGCTGCATTATCCTCGGTGGCCTGCACCGGGTATTCAAGAGTTCACCCATGTCGCCGTATTTTGAGCGCCCGCAACAATCGAACCGGAACCGCATGACCAAAGTCAGTGGAACGATTGCCTGCGTGATGGGCGCGATGAGCGCCATGTGGTTGACGGATATCGCGCGTGCGGCTTACCCGGAGCGCCCGGTCCGCATCGTGGTGCCATTGCCCGCCGGCACCTCGCCCGATTTGTTCGCGCGGTATCTCGGCCAGAAACTTTCCGCCGCCCTCAAGCAGCCGGTCATCATCGAAAACCGCCCCGGCGCCAACTCGGTGATCGGCACCGCCGTCGTCGCCAAGGCCAGCGCCGACGGCTACACGCTGCTCAGCGCCTCGGTGCAGCACGTGATGCTCAAACCGCTGCTCGGCAAACTCGCGTTCGACCCGGACACCGATTTCGTGCCGGTGACGACGATCTCAGCCACGGAAATGGTCCTGGTGGTTCCCGTGGCATCGCGTTTCGCCGCGGTGACCGACCTGGTCGCGGCGGCAAAGGCGAAACCGGGCGAGCTTAACTTCGCAACACCGGGCATCGGCAGCCCGGCGCATCTGGCGGGACAGGCGTTCCTCACCGCCACCGGCACGAGCGCGCGGCACATCCCGATGAAAGGCTCGAC